>JBOGDY010000133.1:0-6364 GCA_050742955.1 Actinomycetes bacterium
GTCGTCGCGGTGGCGCTGCTGACCGGGCGGGACAGCACGCTCACGACACAGGGGCTGTTCTTCTCCGGGACGGCCCTGGTCACGTTCGGCGGGGCCTACGCCGTGCTCGCCTACGTCGCGCAGCGCGCCGTCGAGGTCTACGGCTGGCTGGGGCCGCGGGAGATGGTGCGTGGCCTCGCCCTGGCCGAGACGACGCCCGGACCGCTGATCATGGTGGTCCAGTTCGTCGCGTTCCTCGGCGCCTACCGCGACCCGGGCTCCCTCGACCCGTGGGTGGCGGGAGTGGTCGCATCGCTGCTGGTCACGTGGGTCACCTTCGTGCCGTCGTTCGTCTTCATCTTCCTTGGTGCCCCCTACGTCGAACGCCTCCGCGGGAACCGCTCCCTGTCGGCCGCCCTGACCGGCATCACCGCCGCCGTGGTCGGGGTGATCGCCAACCTCGCGCTCTACTTCGCCCTGCACACGCTGTTCGCGGACACGTCGATGGTCGAGTGGGGACCGGTCGGCTTCGAGGTGCCCGTCCCATCCAGCCTCCGCCCGTTCGCGGTGTTGATCGCTGCGATGGCCGCGGTCCTGTTGTTCAAGCTGAGGTGGTCCGTGCTGCGCACGCTCGGGGTCTGCGCCCTGCTCGGGTTCGCTGCCGGTCTGGTCGGCATCCCGGTCACGTGAGTACGGCCCGCGCGCCGACCGGGGAGTTTCGAAATGAAGCTCGTGGGGCTCGCGCGACCCGCGGCGCGCTTCGATGGCCGCCTCGGTTGCGCGGCGCCACGAACAGGGAAGTCGCTGGATCTAGGGTGACCGAATGGTGCTGCATCGGGACGAGGTGGATGGCGTCCCCGTCTACTGGTCCCAGGGTTCCGAGCCGCTGTCGGCGACATTGCTGTTTCGTGTCGGGGTCCGCGACGAGACGTTCCGGACCTGTGGTGTTACGCACCTGGTAGAGCATCTGGCGATGTCGACGTTGGGTCGGCGCAGGCATCAGTACAACGCATCGGTCGACGTCACCTATACGGAGTTCGCCGCGTCCGGGCGCCCCGAGGGAGTCCTCGCCTATCTCTCGGACGTGTGCGCGGCGTTGACGAAGCTGCCGATGGACCGGTTGGGCACCGAGGCCAAGGTGCTGGCCGCCGAGGAGGGCAACAGCGTGCACCCGGCTGTCGGGGAACTGCTGCGCCAGCGGCACGGGCAGCGCGCGCTGGGTCTCGCCGGCGTGTCCCCGCCGGCGTTGGACCAGATCGACGCCGGCACGGTGACCGCCCACGCGAGGCGGTTCTTCGTTCGGGAGAACGCCGCATTGGCCTTGACGGGACCGCCACCTGCGGGCCTGCGGTTGCCGCTTCCGACCGGCGCCGCGTCCCGGCAACCGCCGGACCGGCTCCTCCCGCTGCCGCTACCCGGATGGTTCCCGCTTGGTGGACCGGCGACCGGCCTGTCCTTCCTGATGACCACAGAAGAACCTGTGGCTTGGGAGGCCGCCATGGCGACGCTGCGTATCGCCATGGATCGCGCCATGGACGAGCTTCGCCACCGCCACGGCTGGCTCTACGACGTGGACTTCGTGCTGACCCGGACCGACGGAGACTCGGTGGCCTGCATCCACGCCGATCCACCAGACGACCACGCCGAGGACATCCGTCGCGGCCTGCTCACGATCCTCCGGGACCTTCGTGACGTCGGACCCGCCGATGCGGAGCTCGCTGAGGACCTGGCCGCCATGCGGGAGCACTTCGAGGATCCCCGTGCGGCCGAAAGCGAGGCGTGCGCCGCGGCAGCGGCGCACCTGCTCGACCAACCAGCGCTCTCCTCGGCGGAGAAGCTCTCCGTGCGGGAGCGCATCGGGCCCGACCATTGTCGGCGCAGCCTCGAGCAGCTCGACCGCACCCTGATCGTGGGCATGCCTCCCGAGGTGCGTCCGGACGACTCGGCGCTGCATGAAGACCCGGAGTTCTCCCCCTCCGCGGTGAGTGGCCGGAGGTTCCGCCGGAACCCGATTCGCGGCTGGCTAGGCGGTCCGCCCCCCGGTAGCCGACTCGTGGTCGGTGACGAGGGCGTCACGGTGTCGCTTCCGGCGGGGCCGGTCACCGTGCTGTGGGCCGACCTGGTCGGCGCGGCCGTCGACCAGAGGTGCCGGGTGACGCGCCTGATCGGTGCCGACGGCTTCACGATGCCACTGGCCGCGCGGTGGTTCCGTAACGGGGACGAGGCCATGGACCTCATCAACGCGCGCTTGACTCCCGACGTGCGCTTCCACGACCACTGTGACGAGTGATCTGGGGCCCCGCATCACTAGGGTGGCGCCGTGGACGATCTTGCCGATGCCTGGTCCAGGCTGCTCCGCGTGCACACCGCGCTCGCGCCCACGCTCGACGGTGAGCTGCAGCGGGCGCACGGCCTTCCCGTCACGTGGTACGACGTGCTGCTCGAGCTCAGCGTGGCGCCTGGCCGGAGGCTGACCATGGGCGAGCTCGGCGACCGGGCGGTGGTCAGCCGGACCCGCGTGAGCCGCGTCGTCGACGATCTCGTGCGGGCCCGCTGTGTGGTGCGGGAGACCAACCCCGACGACGGCCGGTCCTCCTTCGCGGCGCTCACCCCGGAGGGTCGCCGCCGGTTCAACGCCGCGACTCCGACCTACCGGGCCGGGATCCGGCGTCATTTCGGGGCGCACGTGACCGAGCGAGAGGCACGGGCGATGAGCAAGGCGCTGCAACGGGTCCTGGACGCGACCGGAGTCGAGTAGCGCGGTCCGGTCACAAGCGGCGGTACATGATGTGCAGCCCGACGTAACCGTTGACCGGGTGGTGGAAGCCCTCCGGCAGGGTCGCCAGCACCTCGAAGCCCAGCGAGCGCCACAGCGCGACCGCCCCGGTGTTGGTCTCGACGACCGCGTTGAACTGCATGGCGCGGTAGCCGTCCTCCCGCGCCCGGTCCAGGACGTGCTCGCCGAGTGCCCGCCCGACACCCCGCCCGGCATGGTCGGGGTCGACCATGAAGCTGGCGCTGGCGATGTGCGCCCCCGGCCCCATCTGGTTGGGGTTCATCTTGGCCGTGCCCAGGACGGTGCCGTCCGGGTCGACCGCGACGACGGTGCGGCCGGGGGGTTCCAACAACCACATCGCGCGGGCCCGGGCCTCGCTGACGTCGCGGTCCCAGGTGTAGGTCTCACCGGCGGCGACGATCTCGCGCAGGAAGGGCCAGATCGAGGGCCAGTCCTCGGCGGTCGCGTCCCTGATCAGCACGGTGCCCAGGATGGTCGTCGAAGCGCCCGAGTGCGACCCGTTTCCGCGGCGAGGGTGGCCGGCACGAGCCAGCGAGGGACTCAGGGCGCCGCATGGTCCTCCGCCCGGGACGTGGCCCGCACCGGGGCCGCCGTCGGTCGCGCGTCGCGGCCCGCGAGGGCTATGGCCAGCGGTGTCGCGGTGAACACCGTCGAGAGCGTCCCGGTGACGATGCCGAGCAGCAGTGCCAGGGCGAAGTCGGTGAGTGAGTCGCCGCCGAACAGCAGCAGCGGGGTCAGGATGAACAACGCGCCCATGCCGGTGTTGACGGTGCGGGGGACGGTCTGCAGCATGGCCGTGTTGGCCAGCCGTGCGAACGAGGCCGACCTTCCCCGCACCAGTTCCCGGACCCGGTCGAAGACGACGACGGAGTCGTTGACGGAGTAGCCGATGATGGTCAGCAGCGCCGCCAGAAAGACACCGTCGACGGGCTTGCCCAGCCACGCGAAGATGCCGGTGACCACGATGACGTCGTGCAGCATCGCCAGCACTGCCGCGGCGCCGAATGTCCATCGGAACCGGACCGCCAGGTAGAGGAGCTGGGCAGCGAGCGCCACCCCCAGCGCTATCAGGGCCTTCTGCCGCAGCTCGTCACCGAGGCTCGGTCCGACCAGCTCGTCCCGCTCCTTGGTGACCTCGCCCCCGAGGGCGCCCAGGGCCTGGCGGACCTCAGCCTCCTCGTCATTGGACATCTCACCGGAGCGGACCGAGATGTTCTCGCCGCCGCTGTCGGTGCCCGACGTCTGTACGACTGCGCGGGGGAAACCGGCGTCGGACACGACTGACCGGGCCGCGTCGACGTCGACCGGCCGCGTCGTGGAGTACTCGACCAGCCGCCCCCCGGTGAACTCCACTCCGAAGTTGAGGCCGTTCCAGGCGATGCCCGTCAACGCGATCGCAGTCGTGGTCGCCGACACGACCAGCCACCGTCTGCGATGGCGCATCAGGTCCGGGTCGCGCCGGGTGACCCAGTCGCGCACGCGGCCGGTTGCGGCGATGCCCGTCCACGCCGGACGGTGACCCACTGAGCGCCGGTTGAGCGCCCACTCGGCCAGCACCCGGGTGATCACCATCGCGGAGAGCATCGAGGCGAGGACGCCGATGCTCAGGGTCACGCCGAACCCGCGGACCGGTCCCGAGGCAAGAAAGAACAGCAGCCCGGCCGCGAGCAGGGTGGTCACGTTGGAGTCGGCGACGGCACTCCACGCCTTCCGAAAGCCGGCAACCAGCGCGCCGCGGAGGGACTTCCGCCGCGCCTCGGCGTACTCCTCTCGTGCTCGCTCGAACACCAGCACGTTGGCATCCACCGCCATGCCGATGGCCAGCACGAAACCGGCCAGGCCCGGCAGGGTCAGCGTCGCGCCGAGGGCGACCAGCGTGGCGTAGGACAGCAGGGTGTAGGAGCCGAGCGCGATCGTCGCCGCGACGCCCATCAGGCGATAGACGACAATGATGAACAGACCTGTCAGGGCGACGCCGATGACGGCGGCCCTCGTGCTGGCCTCGATGGCCGCCGCGCCGAGGGTCGGGCCGACGGTGCGCTGCTCGAGGACCTCGACAGGCACCGGCAGCGCACCGCCCTTGACCAGGGCGGCTAGGTCCTTGGCCTCCTCGCCGGTGAAGTCGCCGGTGATCTGGGTCGAGCCGCCGGCGATGCCGACGTCGCAGCCGACGCTGGTCTCGACCTGCGGTGAGGAGATGACCATGTCGTCGAGCACGATCGCGATCCGGCGGGCCGGGTCGCCGGGTGGGGCGCAGGCCGCGGTCCCGGTGAGCCTTGCCCAGGCGTCGCCGCCGCTGCCGCTGAAGTCGATCGTCACCAGCCAGCTGGTCCGGCTCTGCTGGTCGAGCACGGCCTCGGCGCCTTTCACTCCCTCGCCGGTCAATGCGGCCGGGCCCACCCGGATCGGCTGGCCGGACTCGTCCTCGATGGTCTGCTCGGCGGACGGGTCCACCGGTGTGGGCGACGGTGACGGTGCGGCGGACGGGTCGGGGAGGCCGACCACCGGGTGGAAGGTGAGCTGTGCGGTGCGGCCGATCACCTCGGCGGCCTCACGCGGATCCTGCACGCCGGGGAGCTCGACGATGATCCGCTGATCGCCGGACCGGGCCAGGGTCGGTTCGGCCACCCCGAGGGCGTCGACCCGCCGGCGCAGCACCTCGAGGGCCCGGTCGGTGGCCTCGGCATCGGCGTCGACCGTGGGCGAGTCCCGCGTCTCCAGGACGATCTGCGTGCCGCCTCGCAGGTCGAGCCCGAGCCGCGCGGGGACGGTCAGGGCGAAGAAGAGAGATGCGGCGACGACTGCGAGCGCGATGAGCGCCCGCCAGACAGGTGGGCGGGACACGGGAGCCTCCGGGATGGTCCTGGCTGCGCCTGCTTCGACGCGAGGGTCCCGCGGTCAGGCGTGCGGAACGACAGGGATCAGGTTCCGGAGGCGGGAGGGGAGCGGCCGGCCGCGGCCGGTGGAGCGGCGGAGACCGCGCCGTCGCGGTCTCTTACGGGCTCGACCACCGCGAACATGGGCGGTCCGGTGAGCGCGGCCGGACCGGTCGTCGCAGCAGCGGTGTGGCGGTTCGGGTGCTGCGGCGCGACCAGCAGTCGACCGGCAGTGGGCCGAGGGGTCACGGACGCGGTGGAGGTGCCCGCCACCGCGCCGGTCGCCGACGCGCCGGTCGCCGACGCGCCGGTCTCCGTCGGGTGGGCGGCCGTCCGGACGGTCGCCGCACCCGTGGGGCTGGCCGGTCCGAGGGCGAGGGTGACGAGAACCGCGACGGCGAGAAGGGCGGCTGCGCCGAGGGCACTACCGGCGCGGCAGACGGCCACGGACACGTGACCTCCCTGATCGCGACGGCGGGTCCGGGGAGTCTATCCGCCGGCCCGCAGCCCAGGGTGATTGCTCAATGTCCCTGCTCGCGGAACCAGCCGGCGAGCCGGCCCGACCGCGACACCGCCCGCAGCCGACGCTCCACCTGGTCGCGCACCGACTCGAGCGACACGATGATGAGGTCGTCACCGGTGTTCAGCGGTGTGGACGGTCCCGGCACGAACGCCCGCCCGCCGCGCACGACCAGCGTGACGGCCGCTCCCT
>JBOGDY010000134.1:0-6333 GCA_050742955.1 Actinomycetes bacterium
GCGCCCCCTCGTGCACGTCGCTCAGACGTCGCCGCCGTCACCGCAGAGTGCCATCCCGGCCGGGATCGCCGCCTCGAGCGCCTCGAAGTCGAGGTGGCTGATCGAGCTCGTGCCCGAGCCAGCACCCTTGCGCAGGGTGCCGCCCGCCATCGTGCCGTGGCCGTTGATCATGGTGTCGGCGCTGGCGCCCGCCGCCTCGGCGATGTAGGCGATGGCCGCATCGCAGACGCCCGGGATCTCCTCCCGCGCGATGTCCGCAAAACTGATCCAGTTGTTGGAACCGGCGATCGCCGCCGTGGACGTCGCGTTCCGGTTGGTCTTGAAGCAGAAGTGCGCCGATGCCGGCCCGGCCGCCGCCACCGCCATGACACCCGCCGCCACGACGGCCACCCCCGCACGTGCGAACAACCTCATGAACCCTCCCCTGTGTCCGTCGAACGTCCTCCCCCGAGGCCCGACGCGTCCGGGCAGTCAACCGCGGGGCAGGGGTCCCGGCAACCTCATGAGGCCAACGCAAGTGTGATCTTGCTCACTCGGGCCGACCCGCGGGGCCGTGGTCGGCCCCCGGGTCGGGAGCAACGTGGACATAGCCGCGGTCGAGGCTTGAACGGCCCGGTCGGGGGGAACGACCAACCGGTCCGCCCCGATCGAGGTGCCGCCGTGAACCGTTTCGTCGTCCTGGCCGTCCTGACCGCCGCCTTCGCCCCCGCCGCCGTGCTGGGAGCACTGCCGATCGTCGTCCCCGTCGTCGCCGGCCTGACCGTCGCCCTGTCGGTGCTGGGCGACCGGGCGTCCCCTCCCGCCCCGGTGTCGGCCAGGCCGGCCACGGTCGACGACCCGTCCGACGCGCCCTAGCCCCGCTCGCCCGACGGACGGTCGTCCCCGGCGGCGGCATCGCGCCGGTCGCCGAGCACCCGGGCCGGGACTCCGCCGACCACGCTGTACGGCGGCACCCGTCCCCTGACCACGGCGTGCGCCGCCACAACGCTGCCGGCCCCGATGTCGCTGCCCCGAAGGACCGACGCCTTGACGCCGACCCACACGTCGGGGCCCACCCGCACCGGTGACTTCACGAGGCCCTGGTCCTTGATCGGGACGTCGACGTCCTCGAAGCGGTGGTCGAAATCGGCGACGTATACCCAGTCGGCCACCAACGAGCGCGCACCGAACTCCACGTCGAGGTAGCAGTTGACCGTGGTGGCCCGGCCGAACACGCACTTCTCGCCAACCCTCAGCGTGCCCTCGTGGGCCCGCAGCCGGCTGTCGTCACCGAGGTGGACCCAGGGACCGAGCACGATCCGGGCGTGCCCGCGCCGGGCCTTCAGCTCGACCCGGCGACCGAGGAACACGAAGCCCTCGGTCACCACGTCCGGGTGGCGGAGCCGCAGCACGAGGAACCGCCAGCAGCGCACCAGGTGATAGCGACTCCAGGCCCGGTGCCGAACCACCCAGCGCACGCTCGCCCACGTGAGAAGGCGAGCCTGGCGAGGGTCACGCACCCGTCAGCCCGGCCGGGTG
This sequence comes from Actinomycetes bacterium, assembly GCA_050742955.1. Lineage (GTDB taxonomy): Bacteria > Actinomycetota > Actinomycetes > JACCUZ01 > JACCUZ01 > CAWIXB01. The sequence goes on from JBOGDY010000134.1 coordinate 1,519, forward strand.
CCGGTGACGAGCACGTTGTAGAAGAACCGCTGCGGCACGACCCGGGACAGCGCCCGGTCGACCGCCGAGAGGCGCTGCCAGGAGCGGTAGGCGAACATCGCCCAGTTCCAGCCGAGACGCTCGGGGTTCACCGCCGCCTCGAACGTGCGCACCGGCCAGCCGAACCACGCGGCCGTCAGCTCCTCGGTGACGGTCCGGACGTCGACGGCCCCGGCCCGCAGCGCGGTGCCCGCCAGCTCCCGCGGGTCGAACGTGTGCAGGTCGACCGCCGACTCGAGGGCGGCGGCCCGGGACGACTCGTCCAGCTCGGCCGGCGGCCGCGACCAGCTCGCGCGCAGGGACGGCAGGCTCGTCAGCCGGACGGCGGCGGCCCACGTCAGCCGACCGAGACGGCGGGCGTACCAGTCGCCCACCCGGGTGGGCTCCCCGGCGAACACGAACCGACCACCCGGCCTGAGCACCCGCAGCACCTCGCGCAGGGCCAGCTCCACGTCGGGGATGTGGTGCAGGACCGCGTGACCCACCACGAGGTCGAACGTCCCGTCGTCGTAGGGGATCGACTCCGCGTCGGCCACCCTGCCCTGCACGTCGAGGCCCAGCGCCGCACCGTTGGCGACAGCGGCCTCGACCATGCCGGGTGAGATGTCCGTGACGTGGCCACGCTGCAGAACCCCGGCCTGCGCGAGGTTGAGCAGGAAGAAACCGGTGCCGCTACCAACCTCGAGCGCCGAGCCGTAGGGCCAGTCGTCGAACCCGGCGATCGCCGCGAACCGGTCGCGGGCATAGCTGATGCACCGCTCGTCGTAGGAGATCGACCACTTCTCGTCGTAGGTCGAGGACTCCCAGTCGTGGTAGAGCACGTTGGCCAGCTTGGGGTTCCTCCGGGCCTGCTCGACCTCGGCTGCCGTCGGGCTCGCGTCGGGAGGGCTCATCGACCGTGGAACTGCGCCTTGCCGGGTCCGTGCTCGATGAACGAGGTCATGCCCGTCGTGCGGTCCTCCGTGCCGAAGAGGCCGGCGAACTGCAGGCGCTCGATCTCGAGCCCGGTGTCCAGGTCGGACTCGAGGCCCCGGTCGATGGCCTCCTTGGCCGCGCGCAGCGCGTAGGCCGGACCGCCGACGAAGCGGGCCGCAAGCTCGCGTGCCGCGGTGTAGACCTCAGGGGCAGGGACGACCTTGTCGACCAGGCCGATGCGCAGAGCCTCGTCGGCCCCGACGAAGCGGCCGGTGAAGACCAGTTCCTTGGCGCGGGCCGGCCCGACCAGCCGCGGCAGCCGCTGGGTGCCGCCCGCGCCGGGGATGATCCCGAGCAGGATCTCGGGCTGGCCGAGGCGTGCGTCGTCCGCGCAGACCCGCAGGTCGGCGCAGAGCGCGAGCTCGCATCCGCCGCCGAGCGCGAAGCCGGTGACGGCGGCCACCACCGGCTTGGGAATGCGCGCGACCGCGGTGAACGACGACTGCAGCGCTCCCGAGCGATCGACCATGTCCGGGTAGGACATGGTGGCCATCTCCTTGACGTCGGCTCCGGCGGCGAACACCTTCTCCCCGCCGTAGACGACGACCGCGGCCACGTCGGACCGCTCGCCGGCCTCGGCCGCCGCCGCCCGCAGCTCCTCCTGGACCTGGGCGTTGAGGGCGTTCATCGGCGGCCGGTCCAGCCGGATCGTGCCCACGCCGTCCTCGACCTCGAGCCGCACGAACTCGGCTGCCACCGCTCACGCCTCCTCGCCGTCGCCCGGGACCGGGCGCCTCGTCGTCGGCGAGCGTAACCAGGTAGCGGGTGCCGCTAGATGGCGGGCCAGACAGCGGCCGGCACGCGGATGCAGCCCGCCGGGCGCCCCACCTTGGCCAGGCCGGTGCGGTCGCCGGAGCGGTAGCTCGTCGAGGACCGGTTGCGGATCACGGGGTACATCAGCTGGCTGGTCGCGCTCACGTGCTCGAGGCCCATGACATGCGCGAGCTCGTGCATCAGGAGCGCCCCGCGGGTGACGCCGGCGCCGAATCCGGGCTTGAAGCTCCTGCGCTGCGCGGCGTCGAGGACCACGAAGCCCCGGCCGCTCGCGAGGCGCCACTTCCCGCTCGATGTCCACGCCTTGTAGACCTGGCCGCCGGTGCCGGCGGACCAACGGCCCGCGGTCTTGCCCAGCAGGCTGCTGCGGGTGGCCGCGCGGCGCTGGTCGACCCAGGCCACGACCAGCTCGGCCTGCTGCTGGCGCTGCCACCAGGTCCGCGACGAGGTGCTGGTGGGCACCTGCGACGTCCTGCCCTCGTAGGCGAAGGGGATCCCGGTGCGCGCCGACAGCCGCGACACCGCGCGACGCACGTCTGCCAGGGCTGACGAGCGGCCGGCGGAGGTGCCCGCGGCGAGGGACACGTTGACCCGGTAGGTCACCTTCTGGCAGGGGTTCCACCGCACCACGCGGTTGACGCCGTCGGGGGTCTTCGCGCGGGCCAGCCGGTAGTCGCTGCTCCCGGCCGTGGCGGGCGCCGACACGAGTCCGCCGACGAGCCCGCCGACCAGGACGAGCACGGCGACGAGCCCCGTCCCGCGAGGTCGCCGCTGGCTGCCGGCCGTACCGTGTCGACGCATCAGGTCCCCGTTCCGGGCGCCGCCGTCGGGCACCCTGGTCAGATCATCGGCAGTGCGGACGCCGGATTTCAGTCAGTTGCGCCGATCGGGTGACGGGAGGCCGGGTGACCCAAGCCGCGGAGGGACGGGCGGCGCCTCTGGGGGCGGTGCGGGACGGCGAGGGCACCAACTTCGCCGTCTACAGCGGCGGGGAGGGGGTCGAGCTCTGCCTGTACGACGAGGAGGGGCGCGAGTCCCGGGTCGCCCTGACCTCGAGGGCCCGCGGGGTCTGGCACGGCCACGTCCCCGGCGCCGGACCCGGCACGCGGTACGGCTACCGGGTGGACGGGCCCTGGGACCCTCGGCGGGGCCAAAGGTTCGACCCGGCCAAGCTGCTGCTCGACCCCTACGCCCGTGCGATCGACGGCCGACTACGGCTCGACGACGCCGTCGTGGCCGGCCGCGGCACCGACTCGGCACCCTTCGTGCCGCGCAGCGTCGTGACCGCCGGCGACTTCGACTGGTCCGGGGACCGCCACCCGGCGGTGCCCTGGAGGGACACGGTCCTCTACGAGCTGCACGTTCGTGGCTTCACGATGCGCCACCCGACCGTGCCGCACGCTCTGCGCGGCACCTATGCGGGGCTGGCGCACCCCGCCGTGGTGGAGCACCTGGTCTCCCTCGGCGTGACCACCGTCGAGCTGCTCCCCGTGCACCAGTTCGTGACCGAGCCGGGCCTGGCGCGACGCGGCCGGACGAACGTCTGGGGCTACAACTCGGTCGGCTTCTTCGCCCCACACGCGGGCTACTCCTCGGCCGGGTCGGGTGGCGAGCAGGTCGCCGAGTTCAGGTCGATGGTGCGCGACCTGCACGCGGCCGGTCTCGAGGTCATCCTCGACGTCGTCTACAACCACACCGGGGAGGGTGGCGACGAGGGGCCCACCCTGTGCTGGCGCGGACTGGACAACCGGGCCTACTACCGCTTCGAGCCGGACGGCGGCTACGAGGACCTGACCGGCTGCGGGAACTCCCTCGACCTACGGCACCCGAGGTGCCTGCAGATGGTGACCGACTCGCTCCGCTACTGGGTCACCGAGATGCACGTCGACGGGTTCCGCCTCGACCTTGCTGCCACGCTGGTCCGTGGGGCGGACGGCTTCGACGGCACGAACCCCTTCCTGGCGGTCGTCGAGCAGGACCCGGTGCTGTCGCAGGTCAAGCTGGTCGCCGAGCCCTGGGACGCCGGTCCGGGCGGCTATCGGCTGGGTAGGTTTCCCGCGCCGTGGGCGGAGTGGAACGACCGCTACCGCGACACGGTGCGGTCGGCCTGGTTGCGCCACGACGCGCGGCCGCACGGCAGCGGGGTGCGCGACCTCGCCTACCGGCTCTCGGGGTCCTCCGACGTGTTCGCGGCCAGCGGTCGTGGACCGCTCGCGTCGGTCAACTTCGTCACCGCCCACGACGGGTTCACGCTGCACGACCTGGTCACCTACGAGACGAAGCGCAACCAGGGCAACGGCGAGCACAACCTCGACGGGGCGAACGAGAACCATGGCTGGAACTGCGGCCACGAGGGGCCCACCGGCGACCCGGGGGTCCTCGGGCTGCGCCGGAGGATGATGCGCAACCTGCTGACCACGCTGGTCGTGTCCACCGGCGTCCCGATGCTGACCGCCGGTGACGAGACGGGTCGCAGCCAGGACGGCAACAACAACGCCTACTGCGTCGACGACGAGACCTACTGGTTGGGATGGGACCACGGCGGGTGGCGCGGCGACCTGCTGGCCTGGACGCGCGCCCTGCTCGAGGTCCGCCGGCGCAACCGGGTGCTGCGTCACGACGACTTCTTCGAGGGTCGTCCGGCCCACGACGACGGCGTCAAGGACCTTGCCTGGTTCGGCACCGACGGGCGGGAGATGTCAGCGGAGGGATGGTTCGACCACGACCTGGGGGTGGTCGGCCTCTACCTGTCAGCGATGCCCGAGCACGGCGACCACGAGACCGTGGTCTCGCTACTGGTCGTTCTCAACACCCGGCCGGACGAGCAGGCATTCTCTCTGCCCGGGGCGCCATGGGCCACGTCGTACCGGGTCCTGCTCGACACCCGCGACGAGCGCCCCGCCCCCGGCCCGAGGCTGGAACCCGGCACGACCGCGGAGCTCGCGGCACACAGCGTCCTGCTGCTGGCCGCCCACCACTGAAGATCATGATCCGGCCGGCCGGGACCTGCCGATGAGTTTCCCCTCG
>JBOGDY010000135.1:0-6308 GCA_050742955.1 Actinomycetes bacterium
GGCCAGGCTGGCCGGCCAGGTGGCGGCCAGGCGCAGCCGGGTGGAGGCCGGCGAGGCAGAGATCGGCCGCCTCGCCCCTGCCCTGCACGAGGCCGCCGAGCGGGCCGACCGGGCGCAGAGCGAGTTCACCGCCCTCGAGACCCAGGTGGCAGGGCTGGACGCCGGCGAGGAGGACCTCGACTCCGACCACGAGCACGCCGCCCTGCGCCTGGCGGCCGCCGACGAGCGGGTCGAGGCCCTGCGCGGCCAGGAGCGCGAGGCCGAGCGTGACCGTGCCGCGCTGGTGGCCCGCAAGGAGGCCCTCGAGCTGGGGCTGACCCGCAAGGACGGGGCGGGCTCGCTGCTCGCTGCGGGCGGCCGCATCAGCGGCGTGCTCGGGTCGGTTGCCGCGCTGCTCACCGTCGAGCCGGGCCACGAGACCGCGGTGGCGGCAGCCCTGGGCTCGGCCGCGGACGCGGTCGCGGTGGCAGACGTGGCCGCTGCCGTCGCGGCGATCGATCTCCTCAAGCACGACGACGCCGGCCGGGCCGGGTTGCTGGTCGGCGCGGCGGGAGACGCTGTCGGCGACGACCCCGCACCCGTGCCGCCGCCTCCGCCCGGGTCGCGCCGCGCCCTCGACGTCCTCAGCGCCCCGGAGACCCTCCGCCCGGCGCTGCGGCGGCTGCTCGCACGGATCGTGGTGGTCGACGGCCTGCCCGATGCCCGCGCCGTCGTCGAGGCCGCCCCTGCCCTGGTCGCGGTCACCCGCGACGGCGACGTGCTGGGTGCCGACCGCGCCGAGGGCGGGTCGGCCACGGTCCCGACGCTGCTCGAGGTGCAGGCCGCGGTCGACGAGGCCGGCACCAGACTCGGTGAGGCCTCACACCGGCTCGACCGGCTCCGGTTCTCGCTGCAGACGGCCCGCGACGAGCAGGACGCGGCCGGGCGGGACGTGCAGGCGGCGCTGGACCGGCTGCACGACTCCGACGCCCGGATGTCGGCGGTGACCGAGCAGCTTGGCCGGCTCGGAGCCCAGGCCCGCTCGGCCCGCGGCGAGGCCGACCGGCTCGGTCGCTCGATCGCGGCGGCCACGGAGCAGCTGGAGTCCGACCGCCGTGCGGTCGACGAGATGGAGGAGCGTCTGGTGGCCGCCGAGGCGGCCCCCGACGAGGAAGACCCGGACACCGCGGCCCGCGACGAGCTCGCCCAGTCCGCCCGGGCCGGGCGGCAGGCGGAGATGGAGTCCCGGCTCGCGGTCCGCACCGGCGAGGAACGCGCCCGGGCGCTGGCGGGCCGTGCCGAGTCGCTCGACCGGTCCGCGGCCCAGGAGCGTCAGGCCCGGGTCCGGGCGGTGGCCCGCCGGGAGCGTCGGGCCCGCGAGGCGGCCGTCGCCCGGGAGGTCGCCCTGGCCGCGCAGGGCGCGCTGGCCCGGCTCGAGCACTCCCTCGCCCAGGCCGCCGCCGACCGTGAGCGCGCCGAGGCGGCCCGCGCGCAGCGCGACGCCGAGCGTTCCGGCCTTCGGGGCCGGACCCGCGAGCTGGCCACCGAGCTGGAGCGCCTCACCGACAGCGTCCACCGTGACGAGGTGGCCCGGGCCGAGCAGCGGCTGCGGATCGAGGCGCTCGAGCAGAAGGCCCTCGAGGACCTCGGGGTCGAGCCGGGCACGCTGCTCGACGAGTACGGCCCGCACCGGCCGGTCCCGCCCTCGCCGGCCGCCCCCGGCGACGAGCAGCCGGAGACCGACGAGGGCGACCCGCCCCGGCCCGCGCCCTACGTCCGGGCCGAGCAGGAACGGCGACTCCGCGGAGCCGAGCGTGCGCTGGCGCTGCTGGGCCGGGTCAACCCGCTGGCGCTGGAGGAGTACGCCGCGCTCGAGGAGCGCCACCAGTTCCTGTCCGAACAGCTCGAGGACCTCAAGGCGAGCCGGCGCGATCTGCTCGACATCATCCGTGAGGTCGACGAGCGCGTCGAGCAGGTGTTCACCTCCGCCTTCCACGACACGGCCCGTGAGTTCGAGGGCGTCTTCGCCAGGCTGTTCCCCGGCGGCGAGGGCCGGCTGGTGCTGACCGACCCCAACGACATGCTCACCACCGGCATCGAGGTCGAGGCGCGGCCGCCGGGGAAGAAGATCAAGCGACTCTCGCTGCTGTCCGGGGGCGAGCGCTCGCTCACCGCCGTGGCCCTGCTGATCGCCATCTTCCGGGCCCGCCCGAGCCCGTTCTACGTCATGGACGAGGTCGAGGCCGCACTCGACGACACCAACCTGGGCCGGCTCCTCGCGATCCTGGACGAGCTGCGGGAGGCCAGCCAGCTGATCGTGATCACGCACCAGAAGCGAACCATGGAGATCGCGGACGCGCTCTACGGCGTCTCGATGCGAGGCGACGGCGTGACCAGCGTGATCGGACAGCGGCTGCGCGAGGCCGAACCGGCCTGACCAAGGCCGTTCGCCGTGCTTGCGCTGGTTTGACCCCTCCCGGTCCGGGAAGGCGGACACCGATGGACACGCTGCTCTCGCTGCACCTGCTCTTCGGCGCCGTCGGACTGCTCGTGGTCGCCTTCGTCCTGTTCCGGCACCGGGCCCGGTCGCTGCCGGAGCCCGACCGGGTCAGCCAGGCTGTGGCCGCCGTCGCCGACCGGGTCGACCCCGGCGAGGGGCCGCCACTGGGCGTGCTGAGCACCCCCGAGAAGTCCCGCCGGATGTCCGGCCGGTTCGAGTCGGCCGAGCGACAGGTCCGGCGCCGGGTCCGCGCCCTGACGACGGTGGTCCGCAGCAGCAGCTGAGCCGCCCCTCCACGGAGCGTTCGGCGCCGCTGTGCGCACCACCCGCGGCCTCTGCGAGACTCCCTCGCCGTGGAGTACCTCATCATCGCCCTCGCCGTCGCGGCACTTGCAGTGGTCGCCCTCGTCGGTCTCGCCGGTGGCCGGCGGCGACGCAAGGCGCCGCTGCCGCCGATCACCGACGTGGACAGCAGCAACGTCGACCTGTCGACGGGCGACGTGCGAGTGGTCCCGCCCGACACGACGCCTCCGGAGGCGGCCGGCGAGGCGGCGCCACCCCCTCTCGAGGTCGAGCGTGAGAAGCCGCTTCCGGCGGCCGGCCGGCTGGCCCGGCTGCGCGCCCGCCTGTCCGGCTCGCAGACCTCGCTGGGCCGCGGCCTGCTGGGGCTGCTGTCGCGCGACACGCTCGACGAGCAGACCTGGGAGGAGGTGGAGGACCTCCTGCTGACGGCCGACGTCGGGGTGTCGCCGACGCAGGAGCTGGTCGATCGGCTGCGAACCCGGGTGAAGGAGCTGGGCGAGCGCTCACCCGGTGACGTGCGGGCCCTGCTGCGCGAGGAGCTGCTCACCATCCTTGGCACCGACGTCGAGCGCGGCCTGCACACCCGGCACGACGGACGACCGGCCGTCGTGCTGGTCGTCGGCGTCAACGGGACCGGCAAGACCACCACGGTCGGCAAGCTCGCCCGGGTCCTCGTCGCGGACGGGCACAGCGTGCTCCTCGGCGCGGCGGACACGTTCCGGGCGGCGGCCGCCGACCAGCTGCAGACCTGGGGGGAGCGGGTCGGGGTCCCCACGGTTCGCGGTCCGGAGGGGGGCGACCCGGCCAGCGTCGCGTTCGACGCCGTGCGGCAGGGGATCGACGGCGGCTACGACACCGTGGTAGTGGACACCGCCGGCCGGTTGCAGAACAAGGTGGGCCTGATGGACGAGCTCGGAAAGGTCAAACGTGTCGTCGAGAAGCACGGCCCGGTCGACGAGGTCCTGCTTGTACTCGACGCGACCACCGGGCAGAACGGCATGGTGCAGGCCAGGGTCTTCTCCGAGGTCGTGGACGTCACCGGCATCGTGCTGAGCAAGCTCGACGGCACCGCCAAGGGCGGCATCGTCGTGGCCGTGCAGCGCGAGCTGGGTGTGCCGGTCAAGCTGGTCGGGCTCGGTGAGGGCCCCGACGACCTCGCGCCGTTCGAACCGGACGCCTTCGTCGACGCCCTGCTCGCCTGAGCCGTCCGGCGATCCGGACCGTCCCGCCGGTTACCCCGGCGTAACGCGGCACGGTCAAACGTCACGTCCCGGAAACATGTCGCGCAGGCGGAGGTAACGGGCACGGTCCAGCCTTCATCACAGGTCACCACGCCTTCGAGGAGGTACACCCCGTGTCACCAAGTGCAGGCGATACCGCCTGGGTCCTCACCAGCGCCGCGCTGGTGCTGCTGATGACGCCCGGCCTCGCGCTCTTCTACGGCGGCATGGTCCGCGCCAAGAGCGTCCTGAACATGATGATGATGAGCTTCGGCGCGCTCGGGCTCATCAGCGTCCTGTGGGTGCTGTACGGCTACACGCTCGCGTTCGGCGACGACGTCGGCGGCGGCCTCCTCGGCGGTCTCGACTTCGCCGGGCTCGAAGGTCTGCTCTCCGCCGACCCGCTGGGCGGCGTCCCGGGCGAGGCGGCCGGCATCCCGCCGCTGGCGTTCGTCGGCTTCCAGGCGGTGTTCGCGATCATCACCGTGGCCCTCATCAGCGGCGCCGTCGCCGACCGGGCCAGGTTCGGTGCGTGGATGGTGTTCGCCGGCGTCTGGGCGACCGTCGTCTACTTCCCGGTCGCGCACTGGGTCTTCAGCTTCGACGGCTACACGGCCGAGGTCGGCGGCTGGATCGCCAACGACCTGAAGGCCGTCGACTTCGCGGGCGGCACCGCGGTGCACATCAACGCCGGCGCCGCCGGCCTCGCGCTCGCGCTCGTGCTCGGCAGGCGCATCGGCTTCGGCAAGGAGCCGATGCGCCCGCACAACCTCACCTTGGTGATGGTGGGCGCCGGGCTGCTGTGGTTCGGCTGGTTCGGCTTCAACGCGGGCTCCGCGCTCGGCGCGGGCGGCATCGCCTCCCTGGCGTGGGTCAACACCCTGGTCGCGACCGCGGCCGCCTCGCTGGCGTGGCTCGCGGTGGAGAAGGTCCGCGACGGGCACGCCACCTCGCTCGGCGCCGCCTCGGGCGTCGTCGCCGGACTGGTCGCCGTCACGCCCGCGTGCTCGGCGGTGAACCCGGTGGGTGCCATCGTCGTCGGCGCCGTCGCGGGCGTGCTGTGCGCGCTGGCCGTGGGCCTGAAGTTCAGGTTCGGGTACGACGACTCGCTGGACGTCGTCGGCGTCCACCTGGTCGGGGGCGTCGTCGGCACGTTGATGATCGGGCTGATCGGCACCGCGAAGGCGCCGGCGGGTGTCGACGGCCTGCTGTACGGCGGCGGTCTCGACCAGCTGTGGCGGCAGGCCGTCGCCGCCGGCGCGGTGATGGCCTACTCCTTCGTCCTCGCCTACCTGCTCGGCAGGGCGATCGATGTCACGATGGGCTTCCGTGTCGCCGAGGAGCACGAGATCAACGGCGTGGACCTCACCACGCACGCCGAGACGGCCTACGAGCTCGGATCGGTGTCCGGCAGCGGCTACCGCTCGCAGGCCCCGGCCACGAGGAAGGAGAGGGTGGACGCATGAAGCTCGTCACCGCAGTCATCAAGCCGTTCAAGCTCGACGAGGTCAAGAGCGCCCTCGAGTCCTTCGGCGTCCACGGCATCACCGTCTCCGAAGCCAGCGGCTACGGCCGGCAGCGCGGTCACACAGAGGTCTACCGGGGTGCGGAGTACACCGTCGACCTCGTGCCCAAGGTGCGGGTCGAGGTGCTCGTCGACGACAGCGACGCCGAGGACATCATCGAGGTGATCGTCAAGAGCTCGCAGACCGGGCGCATAGGAGACGGCAAGGTCTGGTCGGTCCCGGTCGACACCGTCGTCCGGGTCCGCACGGGTGAGCGTGGCATCGACGCCCTCTGACGCCGCGTCCACGCTGCCGGCGGACTACGCGGCACGACGTCGGGACCTGCTCGCCTCGGTCGGGCGGCCGGGCCAGGTGGGTCGCCAGGGCCTCGCGGCCCTGACCGACGCCTGGCTGCGCCAGATCTACGCCGAGGCCCTGGCCGACCTCGGAGGACCGCCCGGCACGGCCGCCCTGGTCGCGGTCGGCGGCTACGGCCGTGGCGAGCTGGCACCCGGCAGCGACCTGGACCTGGTGCTGCTGCACTCCGACCCGGACGCCGTCGCGGCGTTCGCGGACAAGCTCTGGTACCCGGTGTGGGACTCGGGGGTCCACCTCGACCACGCGGTGCGCACCTTCGAGCAGGCCCGGCGGCTGGCGAGCGACGACATCGCCGTCCTGCTCGGCCTGCTCGACGCGCGGCACGTGTCCGGCGACCCGGCGCTGGCCGGCCGGCTGCGCTCCAGCGTGCTGGCCGACTGGCGCGCGGCGGCCCGCCGTCGGCTCCCGCAGCTGCGGGAGTCG
>JBOGDY010000136.1:0-6228 GCA_050742955.1 Actinomycetes bacterium
CCGACTTCTTGCCACAGCTGCTCTTGGCCGCGGCGGAGACCAGGGCACCGTGCTCCGGGTCGCCCTTGGTCTGCTTCGCGACGTAGGAGACGTACGCGCCGTGGTTGCGCGCGGCCTCGCACTGCTCGGGGAACAGCGGCTCGGCCTCCTCGGTCGGCTCGGCCTCCTCGGTCGGCTCGGCCTCGTCGGTCGCTTCCTCGGTCGGTTCGTCGGTCGGCTCGTCCGTCGACTCCTCGGACTCCTCGCAGTCGCCGTCCGTCGACTCCGACTCCTCCGACTCCGACTCCTCCGGCTCCGCGGACTCCTCCGACTCCTCCGTGCCTTCCTCGACGTCGGAGGTCTCGGTGCCTTCCTCGACGTCGGACGTCTCGCTGGTCACCTCCGGCGCCGGGGTCTCGGTCGCCTCGCAGCCGTCGGGCGCCGTCTCGCCCGAGGTCTCCTCGGCGGTGACCGTGGTCGAGTCGGCCACGTTGGCGACGGTCAGAGCGGCGGCGCCGCCGGCACCGATCATGGCGGCCGCCACGACGAGGGATGCGACGCGCAGGCGAGGGGCCGCGACGTCGAGGAGCAGCTTGATCACGATGACCTCCGACAGGGAAAGAGACCTTCCAGCCCCTTATCGGCCTCTGTCACCGATTCATTACAAAGGGTGACGGCGCCGGCACCCGTTCGGGTCAGAGCGACCCGTCGGCGAGGTCCTCCGCGAGCTGCACCAGCGTCCGTACGCCGGCACCGGTGCCGCCCTTGGGGGTGTAGCCGTGGGCCGACCCGTCGTTGAAGGCGGGCCCGGCGATGTCCAGGTGCGCCCAGCGCAGCCCCTCGCCCACGAACTCCCGCAGGAACAGCCCGGCGACCAGCATGCCGCCGTACTTGTCGCCCATGTTGGCGATGTCGGCGACCTCGGAGTCCATCGACGCCCGCAGCTCGTCGGGCAGCGGCATCGGCCACATCTGCTCGCCGGCCCGCTTCGAGGCGTCGAAGACCCGCTCGCGGACCGTGTCGTCGTTGGCCATGATCGCCGCCGTACGGTTGCCAAGTGCCACGAGCTGCGCGCCGGTCAGCGTGGCGACGTCCACGATCAGGTCCGGCCTGTCCTCGCTGGCCCGCGCGATGACGTCAGCGAGGATCAGCCGCCCCTCGGCGTCGGTGTTGAGCACCTCGACGGTCTTCCCGCCGTACGTCCGCAGCACGTCGGAGGGTCGCTGCGCGCTGCCGGACGGCATGTTCTCGGCCAGCGGGGCCCAGCCGGTGACGTTGACCGCCGGCTTGGTGCGGGCGATCGCCGTCATCGCCGCGATCACCGCCGCCGCACCACCCATGTCGGCCTTCATCCACTCCATCGACGCGCTCGGCTTGAGCGAGAGGCCTCCGGAGTCGAAGGTGATGCCCTTGCCGACCAGCGCCAGGTGCCGGGTGGCCTTGCTGGCGGTGTAGGTCAGCTTGACCAGCCGGGGGGGCCGGGACGAGCCCTGCCCGACGCCGAGGATCCCGCCGTACCCGCCCTTCTTGAGAGCCTTCTCGTCGAGGACCTCGACCTTGAGGCCGGCCTCCTTCGCGGCCGCCACCGCGGCGGCGGCGAGCTCGGCCGGGGGCAGGTCCAGCGGCGGGGTGTTGACCAGGTCGCGGCACAGGTTGACCGCATCGCTGAGCGCCTGGGCGTGGGCGACCGCGGCCTTGACGTCCCGGGCCCGGGCGTCGGGGTTGGACAGCGTGAGGCTCTCGACCGGCGGCTTGTGCGCGTCCTTCGAGGCCACCCGGTAGCGGTGGTAGGCGTAGCCGCCGAGCAGGGCGCCCTCGGCGACGGCGCGCACCGATTCCGCGCCCGCGGCCGGCAGGGCCAGGCCCACCCTGCGGGTCCCGGCGAGCGCGCGGGTGGCGGCGCCGGCGGCGCGGCGCAGCGTCTCCGGCTCGTACGCCGGGGCGGCTCGGCGTCCCCGACCGACCGCCTGTTCGTCGCCGAGCCCGACGGCGAGCACGACGGCGGCGTTCGTCGCACCGAGCGACGGGACCTTGGTGACCTCGCCGGCCTTGCCCAGTGCGCCCAGAGCGGTGACGGTCGAGGCGAGCTTGCCCTTGAAGGCCTTGTCGACGTCCTCGGCCCCGGGCGCGAGGACGACTCCCTTCGGTCCCTTGGCCACGCCCACCACGAGGGCGTCGACCTTGAGGTCCGAGGGTCTGCTGGTGCTGAGGCTGAGGGTGGTCACGCTTGGTCCGTTCCGTACGGAGTCGCCGGTCGCGGGCGATGCTAGCGTCCGGCGCATGACCGACCTGCGCCGCTCTCCGCTCCACGACCGGCACGTGGCTCTCGGCGCCAAGCTCGCCGACTTCGGTGGGTGGCAGATGCCGATCGAGTACCCCGCCGGGGGAGTCGTGAAGGAGCACACCGCCGTCCGGGAGGCGGTCGGCGTCTTCGACGTCAGCCACCTCGGCAAGGCCGTCGTGCGGGGGAGCGGTGCAGCGACGTTCGTCGACTCCACCCTGAGCAACGACCTGCGACGGATCGGGCCGGGCCAGGCGCAGTACACGCTGTGCTGCGACGACGCGTCGGGTGGCGTCGTCGACGACCTGATCGCCTACTTCCGCTCCGAGGAGGAGGTCTTCCTCGTCCCGAACGCCGCCAACACCGCCGAGGTGGTGCGCCGGCTGGCGGCCGCCGCACCCGAGGGTGTCGAGGTGCGGGACCGGCACGGGGACTACGGAGTGCTGGCGGTGCAGGGCCGGCGCAGCGACGAGGTGCTCGACGCGCTCGGGCTGCCCACCGGGCACGACTACATGTCCTTTGTCGAGGCCGACTGGAACGGCGCGCCGGTCGTGGTCTGCCGCACCGGTTACACGGGCGAGCGGGGCTACGAGCTCCTGCCCCGGTGGGACGAGGCAGGTGCCCTGTGGGACGCGTTGCTCGAGGCCGGTGCCGGCCACGGCGTACGCCCGTGCGGGTTGGGTGCACGCGACACGTTGCGCACCGAGATGGGCTACCCGCTGCACGGCCAGGACCTGTCGCTGGACATCACCCCGGTGCAGGCCCGCTGCGGCTGGGCGGTCGGCTGGAAGAAGCCGGCGTTCTGGGGGCGCGACGTGCTGCTCGCCGAGAAGGAGGCGGGCGCTGCGCGGCTGCTGTGGGGTCTGGCGGCCGTCGAGCGCGGCATCCCGCGGGCGCACATGCCGGTGAGCAAGGACGGCGCCGCTGTCGGTGCGGTCACCAGCGGGACGTTCTCGCCGACCCTGCGCAGGGGGATCGCGCTGGCCCTGCTCGACCGCACGGTGGCCGAGGGTGACCGGGTCGAGGTCGACCTGCGCGGCCGGGCGGCCGGCTTCGAGGTCGTCAAGCCGCCGTTCGTGGCGCCGTCGACGAGGGAGCCGTGAAGCCGGCGCGGGTCCTGCTCGTCGGCATGATGGGCTCGGGCAAGTCGTCGGTCGGTCGCGCCCTCACGGAGCGCACCGGCTGGGTCTACCGCGACAACGACGAGCTGGTGGCCGACCTGACCGGGGTCGTGACGGCGGTGCTGCTCGAGCAGCGGGGCGAGGCGGCGCTGCGGGAGGCCGAGTCACAGGCGCTGGCCAAGGCGCTGACCGACGAGCCGCCGCTCATCGCGGGGATCGCCGGAGGCGTCGTCGAGTCGGCCGCGAACCGTGAGCTGCTGGCCGGCGACGACGGCTTCGTCGTCTACCTGCACACCGCCGTCGAGCTGCTCGTCGAACGGGTCGGGACGGGGGAGGGCCGGCCGTGGCTGCAGCCCGACCCCGCGACTGCACTGCGCCGGCTCTACGCCGGCCGGGAGCCGCGCTACCGCGAGGTGGCCGACCTGGTGCTCGACACCAGCGACGGCACCCCGGCCGAGCAGGCCGACCGGGTGGTCGCAGCGCTCGCCCACCGCTAGGCGACATCGCCTAACCGGTCGCGAGCACCAGCAGTGCGACGGTCGCGGCCACCTCGGCCACCGCCCCGAGCACGTCCCCCGTGAGGCCACCAAGCCGGCGGACGCAGTGCCGCACCAGGACCTCGGCCACCACCAGCGCGGCGACCGCAGCGGCCGGTCCGCGCCAGCCCTCCACGGTCGCGCCGGCCAGCACGAGCAGCGACACCGCGCCCGCGGCGACGGGGTGGACGCTCGATGCGACCAGGGCGCCCAGCCCCTCCGGCCGGGCGGCCGGCACGCCCCTCCGACAGGCCACCGTCACGGCTGCCCGGGAGACGGTGACCGCGACGAGCAGCGCGAGAGGGCCGGCCGCGGCCGCGGCGGTGACCTGCAGCAGGAGCACCAGGACCAGCGTCACGACCCCGAACGGGCCGATGTCGCCCGTCCGCATCACCGTGAGCGACTCGGCCGCCGGCCGGCGGACGCCGAGACCGTCCGCGGTGTCGGCCAGCCCGTCCAGGTGCAGCCCACGGGTCAGCGCCGCGAGAACCGCGACCGCCAGGACACTCGACACCAGCGCCGGGTGACCGGCAGACCGGGACCCCAGCATCACGAGCGCGGCGGCCGACCCGAGCAGCAGCCCGACGGCGGGGGCGCAGACCATCGCTAGCCCCGCGCGGCGACGGTCCACCTGACGTGGCGGACCGACCGGGACGGCGGTCAGAAGGCCCACCGCCAGCCGGAGGGCGTCAAGCACGGTCTGTGACGCCGGCCTCGTCGAAGGTGGCCATCTCGGCCAGGGTCGCGGCCGCCGCCTTGAGCAGCGGCACGGCGAGCAGTGCGCCGGTGCCCTCACCGAGCCGCAGCCCGAGGTCGAGCAGCGGGTCGAGGGAGAGCCGGTCCAGCGCGATCGCGTGGGCGGGTTCCGTGGACCGGTGACCTGCCTGCCACCAGTCCACGGCGCGGAACGTCACGCGCTGCCCCACCAGCGCGCAGGCAGTGGACATCAACCCGTCGAGCACGACGGGTGTCCGGCGTACCGCCGCCTGCAGCAGGAACCCGGTGCCGGCGGCGAAGTCGGCGCCGCCGGCCGTCGCCAGCAGCTGCAGCTGGTCGCCGAGCACCGGCCGGGCCCGCCGCATCGCGTCGCGCACGGCCGCGCACTTGCGCATCCAGGCCGCGTCGTCCACTCCGGTGCCGCGGCCGACGACCGAGGCCGCGTCGTGGTGGGTGAGCAGACCGATCAGCGCCGCCGCCGGCGTGGTGTTCCCGATGCCCATGTCGCCCAGGACGAGGAGGTCGGCGCCGGTGTCCACCTCGGCGTCCGCGACGGCCGCGCCGGCGCGGAACGCCCGCTCCGCCTCGTCGCGGGTCAGGGCGTCCTCCACGTCGATCCGGCCGCTGCCGCGCCGGACCTTGTGCCGCCCGACCTCGTCCGGGACCCCGACGAGGTCGGCGTCGACCGCCATGTCGACGACCCGCACCTGCGCCCCCACCACCCGGGCCAGGACGTTGACCGCGGCGCCGCCGGCCAGGAAGTTGTGCACCATCTGGGCGGTCACCTCGGGCGGGTAGGCCGACACCCCGGCCGAGGCCACCCCGTGGTCTCCGGCGAGCACCACGACCCGCACCTGCTCCAGCGGCCGGGTCGGGCAGCTGCCCTGGACCCCGGCCAGCCACACCGACAGGTCCTCGAGGCGGCCGAGGGCGCCGACCGGCTTGGTCAGCCGGAGCTGGCGGTCCCGGGCCTCGCTGCGGGCGGCAGCGTCCGGCCGCTCCACCCGGGCCCCCAGCTCACCGAGGTCGAGACCATTCACGTCGTCCACCTCACAGGGGTACCACCCGGCCGGCCACCACGAGCAGGGCGGCCTCCGACTCGGCCGCGACCCGGGCGTTGAGCCGGCCCAGCTCGTCCCGGAACGCACGGCCCTGCGGGGTGCCGGGCACGACGCCGCTGCCCACCTCGTTGGTCACGGCAACCACGCGGGTGCGGGCGTCGCGCCAGGCCGAGACCAGCTCGTCAACCCGCGCAGAATGGTCACCGGCCTCCATCGCGTCCGCGAGCCACAGGGTCAGGCAGTCGACCAGGACCGGGGTCTCGGCGTTGCGGATGACCGCCGCGACGTCGCGGGTCTCGACGGTCCGCCAGGTCGTCGGCCGCCGGCGCCGGTGCATCGCCACACGCTCGGCCCACTCAGGGTCGTCGTCCAGGGGCCGCGCGGTCGCGACATAGGTGACGGCGGGCTCGCCGGCCAGCATCCGCTCCGCCTCGACCGACTTGCCCGACCGCGCGCCGCCCAGCACCAGGGTCCGGCGGGGCTGGACCGGCGGGTGCCCGCGCGCGGCACCCGGGCCCACGGACGTCCCGTCC
>JBOGDY010000137.1:0-6217 GCA_050742955.1 Actinomycetes bacterium
CCGCGAGCTCGGGCAGGAACGAGTAGCCCGGGGGCCGTTCGTGGATGATCGCGGCGTAGCCGAAGCAGATGTGCACCGCCGTCGTTCCCTGTACGCCGTCGAGGGCCCGGTTGAGCGCCTCCAGCCCATACTCCCGCGCCGGCTCCGGCCGGGCCTGCATGTAGGGCTCGTCGAGCTGGACGATGTCGGCCCCGGCGGCGAACAGGTCCTTCACCTCGGCGTTGCACGCCTCGGCGTACGCGAGTGCCACCGACCGCGGGTCGCCGTAGTGGTCGTCCTGAGCCTGCTGGGACATGGTGAACGGACCGGGCACCGTGACCTTGACGGCGCGGTCGGTGTTGGCCCGCAGGAACGCGAGGTCGCGCACCTGGACCGGTGCGGGCCGGCTGATCGGTCCGACGACCCTGGGCACGGGGTTGGGGTGCCCGCTGCGGTCCAGCGCCTCGCCCGGGTTGTCGATGTCGACGCCCGCCAGCGCCGTGGCGAAGTGGTTGGAGTAGCTCTCTCGACGGATCTCGCCGTCGGTCAGGACGTCCAGGCCCGCGCGTTCCTGTGACCTGATCGCCAGCAGGGTCGCATCGTCCTGCGCCTCGGCGAGATGTTCCGGCGCCGGCCGCCACAGCTCGCGCGCGCGGACACGGGGCGGGAACCGGCCCGCGAGCCGCGCTCGGTCGATGAGCCAGTCGGGCTGGGCGTAGCTGCCGACCAGCATGGTGGGGAAGAGGGGCAGCTCGAGCATCGGCGTTCGATCCCTTCGTCCAGACGGTGCGGGTCCCCCGGGGGTCGACCATATGGCCGCCGGCCGGCACTTGACAGGGCACGTGGACAGGGCTGTCGTGCACTTGTAGGGGCAACTTTCGCCGAACCGGAGGCTCCGATGAGCGAGTGGAACGCAATGACCTACGAGGGCAAGGACACGATCCTGCGGGTCGTCAACGCCGAGGCCCAGCGCTTCTTCGCTCTGGCCCAGCCGCGCGAGGCGTGGGAGGCGCCCACCGCCTGCGAGAACTGGACGACCCGTGACGCCGTCGGCCACATCGTGGACACGACCGAGGGCTACTTCCGCGCCTTCGACGCAGCGCGTGGAACCGCCGAGGACAGACCGGCTCACGGACTGCCGAAGATGGCCGAGCTGGCCAACGCCGGGGCGATCGCCTTCCGCGACGTGCCCCAGGACGAGCTGTTGGACCGGCTGCGCAGCGACCAGCAGAAGATGATGGAGATGCTCGAGGCGCTCGGCCCCGACGACTGGACCGGCCTGATGGTCACCCACCCCTACATGGGCCCGGTCCCGGCGTTCTTCTATTCAGCCGGCCAGCTGATGGACTACGGCGTCCACTCGTGGGACATCCGGCAGGGCACCGGGCGTGCTCATGGCCTGTCCGGCGACGCGGCGGACCTGCTGGTCCCGTTCATGTTCGCGCTCTGGCAGGGGACGGTCCGCCAGGACCGCGACACCACGCCCTTCCAGGTGGGCATCCGGGTCAGCGGCCGCAACGCCGCCGACTACCGGGTCTCGGTCGACGAGAACGGCATGACCTACGAGCAGGCCGACATCGACGACCTGCCGGCCGTGATCGAGTTCGACGCGGGCAGCCTCGTCCTGACGACCTTCGGGCGCAGCAACGCCGGCACGGTGCGCGGCGACCAGGCCGTCGCCGACCGCTACCTCAACCTGTTCTTCCGCATCTAGCCGGATCGACCACCAGGGCCGGTTGTCACTGCGGCAGCCGGCCGGTGGTGTTGTAGATGTCCTGGATGACCGCGTCGACGAGGTGCGTCTCGACGGTGTGGTCCAGCGTCCCCTTGTCGCGCAGCTCACGGACGGACGGCACCGGGTCGGGGTCGGCGAAGAGGCGCTCGTCGCTGTAGTCGACCGGACGCCCGGTCGGGTCGATCGTCCACCACGACGCCTCGAGCGCGATGCCGTTGTTGTCGCTGAAGTAGATCGAGCGCAGGAAGCCGTGATCGATCACGTCGGTGACCTCGCAGCCGTGGCTCTTGAGCCGGGCGTGGAGCCGCAGCAACGCGTCCTCGTCGGGCAGGTTCATCGACAGGTGGTCGAACTGCGACGCCTGGTCGAAGGGCACTCCGGCCGGCTTCGCGTAGGTCGCGAGGTGCGCGCCGGCGTACTCGAAGAAGGCGACCGTGTTGCCCGGCGCCACCTCGAAGAAGTAGTGCCGGAAGGCGGGGGTGGCGATCGTGGTCACCAGCCGGGCGTCGAGGACGCCGTGCCAGAAGCGGACGGTGGCGTCCATGTCCGGCGTGACCAGAGCAAGGTGGTGCACACCCCGCCAGTGCACCGTGTCAGGGGTAGCAGCCATGACCGGACGCTACTCCGGCCACGGCCCGTCGTGCTATCCCTGTGCCCCGTGGCCGGACACGAGCAGGGGCACGGCCGGACGATCGACGTGCAGCCGGAGCGGCTCGAGCGGTGGCTGGCCGGTTTCGCCGAGCGGCACGGCCCGACCACGCACGAGGCGTCGGCCGGACGGGTCGAGGTCGTCGCCGAGGACGGTGCTCGCGCGGCGTGCGAGGTCCCCTTCCCGCCGTTGGTGGTGGACGAGGCCGCGCCGTACGGCGGTCTGCCGGGCCATGCGACGAGGGACCGCCACGTCGGGGTGCTGCTGGTGAGGCTGGGCGGCCACGCCGCCGGCGTCTTCCGCGGGACCGAGCTGGTGGCGTCCAAGGTCGGGTCCCGGTTGGTGCAGGGACGCTCGGCGGCAGGTGGCCAGTCGCAGAAGCGCTTCGCCCGCCGCCGGGAGCTGCAGGCTCGGCAGGCTCGCCTGCAGGCGGCCGCCGTCGCGGCCCGGGTGCTGCTCCCCCACCTCGCGGACCTGGACGCCGTCGTGCTCGGCGGCGACCGGCGCGGGGTCGACGAGGTCCTCGGCGACCGGCGGCTCGCAGTGCTCAGGCCCCTCGTCGTGCCTCGGTTTCTCGACGTGCCGGACCCGCGGCAGCGCGTGCTCGTCGGCACCCCCCGCCTATTCCGGTCCGTGCGGATCGACCTCGTCGAGCCGCCGGCGGGGCTTGCGCGACCCCCGTACGGGTAGGTCCCGGTCTTCAGCCCGCACCGCAGAGCCGAGGAGAACCGATGACCACGACGTCCCGCGCGACCGGCAGCGCCCACAGGGCGGCCGACAGCGGCGCCGTCAACAAGGCGGCCCGCGTCGGGTTCCTGGCCAGGGGGCTCGTCTACGTCCTCATCGGTGTCCTCGCGTTGCAGGTCGCGTTCGGCGGCAGCGAGCGCACCGACCAGCAGGGCGCGCTGCAGAAGGTCGCCGACCAGCCCTTCGGCACGGCCCTGCTCTGGGTCATGGTGCTCGGCTTCCTCGGCTATGCGGCCTGGCGGTTCTCGGAGGCGGCCTGGGGTCGCCGCGACGAGACCGACGAGAAGAAGCGGACCGTCAAGCGCATCGGGTCCGGGGCCAGCGGCCTGATCTACCTGCTGCTCGGCGGCACCGCCGTCATGGTCGTGACCAGCAGCGGGTCCGGCTCGGGCGGGGAGTCGGTGACCGCAAAGGTCCTCGACACGCCGGGCGGCCAGACGATCGTCGTGGTCGCCGGTCTGGTGATCGTCGGCGTCGCGGTGGGCCTGACCGTCCGAGGGCTCAAGACCGACTTCGAGAAGCACCTGGACAGGTCGGGCATGAGCGCCCGGGCGTACGGCGTGGTCCGCCGCCTGGGCCAGGTCGGCTACATCGCCCGCGGCGTGGTGTTCGGCTTGGTCGGTCTGTTCGTCGTCAAGGCCGCCGTGGATCATCAGCCGGGCAAGGCGCAGGGCTTCGACGTGGCGCTGGAGAGTGTCGCGGAGGCGCCCTTCGGCCGTCTGCTGCTCATGCTCACTGCGTTGGGGCTGGTCGCCTTCGGCACCTACTCCTTCGCAGAGGCCCGCTACCGGCGGCTCTGACCCGCAGCGGGCAAGCGCAACGCGTAGAAGGCGACGGCCGCGGCGGCGGCCACGTTCAGGGAGTCGACGCCGTGCGCCATCGGGATGCGGACCCGCGCGTCCGCCCGGCGCAGGCTGCGCGCGGACAGCCCCGGTCCCTCCGCCCCGAGCAGCACCGCGCATCGCTGCAGCATCGCCGTCGGCACGTCGTCGATCGGCACCGCGTCCTCGTCGGGAGTGAGCGCGAGAACAGAAAAGCCCCGGTCCCGGATCAGGTCCAGGCCAGCCGGCCAGGCCGGCAGCCGCGCCCACGGCAGGGCGAAGACCGCGCCCATCGACACCTTCACCGAGCGGCGGTAGAGCGGGTCGGCGCAGCTGGGGCTGAGCAGCACCGCGTCGAGCCCCAGGCCGGCCGCCGCCCGGAAGACGGCGCCGACGTTGGTGTGGTCGTTCACGTCCTCCAGGACAGCGAGGCGACGGGCGCCGGCGAGCAGGTCGCCCGCCTCGGGCAGCGGGGTGCGTGCCATGGCAGCGAGGGCGCCGCGGTGCACGTCGTACCCGGTGACCTGCGCGAGCAGGGCGCGCGGCGCCACGTAGACCGGGGCCTGCGTGCCCGCCACGACGTCCTGCAGGGCCGGCAGCCAGCGCTCCTCGAGCAGCAGGGACCTTAGCGGGTAGCCGGCGGCCAGCGCCCGGCGGATGACCTTCTCCCCCTCGGCCATGAAGAGCCCCCGGGCCGGCTCGGTGCGGCGACGCAGCTCGACGTCGGTGAGCCCGACGTAGTCGGCGAGGCGGGGGTCGTCGGGCGACTCCACCCGTACGACGGTCGGCTCCGCCATCAGCCCGTCACGATCTGGACGATTGCCACCGTGCCGACGGCCACGATCAGCGTCCGCAGCACCGGCCCGGGGATGCGCCGGCCGATCAGGGCGCCGAGCTGGCCGCCGGCGACCGATCCGACCGCGATCAGGCCGGCGGCCTGCCACGCCACGTCCGCGACGAGGACGAACAGCAGGGCCGCGACCGCGTTGACGATGCCGGCGAGCACGTTCTTGGCCGCGTTGATGCGCTGCAGGTCCTCATCGAGGAAGGCCCCCATCAGCCCGATGAGCAGCACGCCCTGCGCCGCTCCGAAGTAGCCCCCGTAGACCCCCGAGCCGAACACGCCCACGTGCAGGGGCACCCCCCCGTGCGGAGCCCGCTCGTGCGGTGCCGCCAGCCGCCGGGCCAGGCGTGGCTGGAGCACCACCAGCACCAGCGAGAGCGCGATGAGGACCGGGACGATGGCCTGGAACGCGGCCTGCGGCAGCGTGAGGAGCAGCAGCCCGCCCGTCAGACCGCCGACCAGCGACATGACGCCGAGCCCCAGCAGGCGGCGACGCTGGCCGGCCAGCTCGGCGCGGTAGCCGATGGCGCCGCTCACCGAGCCGGGGGTGAGCCCCACCGTGTTGGAGACGTTGGCGAGGACCGGGGGGTAGCCCACCGCGAGCAGGACCGGGAACGTGATGAGCGTCCCCGACCCGACGATCGTGTTGACGGTGCCCGCGGCGAGCCCCGCGGCGAGCACCGCCAGTGCCTCGAGCAGGCTCACGGGCAGGTGCCCCGCCGGTCGCTCGTGCTCATCGCGGGGACTCTATGCGACGGCCGGCCGGGTCAAGCCGGCCCCTCCGGGGGCCGACGTAGCAGGGGTGACGTCAGCGGTCAGCCTGCGGCGCGCAGCGCTGCTGCTCGCCTGCTGTCTGCTGATCGGCCTCAGCCCGGCGCAGGGAGCGCAGGCGGAGACCGCGGCCGACGCCCGCCGGGCGGCCGAGCAGGCAGCCGCCGAGGTGGCCGCGCTGCAGCCGAGGGTCGACCGGGCGCTGCGTGCCTACGAGGCGGCGCTGGGCGACCTGGCGCACAGCGTGTCCCGCAGTGTCGCGGCGGACGCCCGGGCCGACGCGGCGGCCCGGCTCGCCGAGGAGCGGGCCAGGCGGGTGACCGGTCGGGTCCGGGCGCTCTACATGTCCGGTGGCTCGCTGGCGCTCTACGCCAGCGTGCTCGACGCCGGCACCCCGGCCGAGGCCATCCGCCGGGTGACCTACGTGCAGCGCCTGGTGCAGACCGGCGCCGCCGATGCAGCCGAGCGCACCCTGTCGTCGGAGGCGCTCGAGGAGCGGGCCGGAGCGCTCGAGGCCGGAGCCGACGCCCAGGTGGTTACCGCCTCCGAGGTGGCTCAGCGGCACGAGGAGCTGACCGCGGTGCTTGCCGAGGCGGGCGCGACGCTGGGCCGGCTGAGCGACCGGGCCCGGACGCTGGAGGCGGCCGAGGCGGCGGCGGCCCGGCTTGCGG
>JBOGDY010000138.1:0-6198 GCA_050742955.1 Actinomycetes bacterium
AGCCCTGCGGGGCGAAGCCGACCCCGAAGTGCGCGGCAGCGGCCTCGTCGAAGCCGCGCTCGGTGAGGAACTGGCGGCCGACCTCGGCGTCGGGGCCGGCGAGCCGCTCGCGGTAGAACTCGGCGGCGGCCTTGTGTGCCTCGACCAACCGCTGACGCTGGCCCTGCTGACGGTTGGGGGTGAAGCCGCCCTCCTCGTAGCGAAGCTGCACGTTGTAGCGGGCCGCCAGCCGCTCGACCGACTCGGCGAACGTCAGGTGGTCCGTCTTCATCACGAAGGAGATGACGTCGCCGCTCTCCTGGCAGCCGAAGCAGTGGAAGCTGCCGACGCTCGGCCGCACCGAGAAGGAGGGGCTCTTCTCGTCGTGGAACGGGCAGAGCCCCTTGAGGCTGCCCCCGCCGCCGGGGCGCAGCGTGACGTGGTCGCCGATGACCTCGGCCAGGTCGGCGCGCTCTTTGACGAGAACGACGTCCTCGTCCCGGATGCGGCCTGCCACGCCGCGGAAGTCTACGGGTGGGCCGTCACCCGCACCGCCGCCCCGCCCACACCTCCCCACCACCCATCGCCCCCACCTGCTCGCGTTGATCATGCGCAAGTGGTCACCGCGCCATGGCGTCGCAGGTCAGCGCCACCCTCCGTCCTCGTTGATCATGCGCAAGTGGTCGGTAGCTTTCGACCACTTGCGCATGATCGACGACGGAAGATGCGTGCGTGACCAGGCCCTTCGCGACGACCCGACCACTTGCGCATGATCAACCCCAAGAACGGGGGGAGGGGGAGGGTGGGTCAGGCGAGGTCTTCGAGGGGGATGGCCGGGTCGGCCAAGCGCGACCGGTCGACGGCCGCCCGTTCCCGGGCCAGCCGCTTGATCGCGTCGGACTGGTCCCAGACGTTGACGTTCATGCCGGCCTGAACCCGGCCGTCGGAGAGCCAGAACGCCAGCCACTCCCCCGACCCGGGGTCGCCCCGCAGCACCACGTCGTCGGCGCCACCCGGGCCGACCCACCCGTTGTACTCCATGCCCAGGTCGTACTGGTCGGTGAAGAAGTAGGGCAGCCTGACGTAGGGCTCGCCCTTGCCGGCCATCGACAGGCCGGCCGCCTTGCCCTGGTTGGCCGCGTTGGCCCAGTGCTCGACCCGGACCCGGGCGCCGAGCAGCGGGTTGAACGCGCTGGCCACGTCGCCGGCGGCGTAGACCGCCGGGTCGGCGGTCTGCAGCATCTCGTCCACCGCGACCCCGCCGCCCTCGATGGCGAGCCCGGCCGCCTCTGCTATGCGGATGTTCGGCCTGATCCCGACCCCGACCACGACCCGTTCGGCAGGCACGACCTCCCCGCCGGTGGTGCGGACCCCGGTGACGCGGCCGCCGTCGCCCTCGAACCCACTGACCCCCGACCCGGTGCGCAGGTCGACGCCATGGGCGCGGTGCAGGCCGGCGAAGATGTCGCCGACCTCACGGCCGAGCACGGCAAGCAGTGGTGCCGGCTGCGGCTCGATCACGGTCACCTCCACCCCGTAGTGCCGGGCCGCGGCCGCCACCTCGAGACCGATCCAGCCGGCCCCGACCACCACCAGCGAGCCGCCGCCGGTGAACGCCTCGCGCAGAGCCTCCGAGTCGCGGGCCCGGCGCAGGTAGTGCACGCCCTCGAGGTCGTGCCCGGACACCTCCAGCCGGCGCGGGGACGCGCCGGTCGCGAGCAGCAGCTTGTCGTAGGCGACCCGCTCACCGCCGGCCAGCTCGACCTCGTGGCTGGCGCGGTGCAGACCGGTCGCCGACGTCC
The DNA here is from genome assembly GCA_050742955.1 of Actinomycetes bacterium. Taxonomy (GTDB): domain Bacteria; phylum Actinomycetota; class Actinomycetes; order JACCUZ01; family JACCUZ01; genus CAWIXB01. The sequence continues at coordinate 1,782 of JBOGDY010000138.1, forward strand.
CCAGCCGCAGCTCGACGTCGTGCTCGTCGTACCAGCCCTCCGGGTGGACGTAGATCTTCTCCCGTTCCTCCTTGCCAAGGAGGAAGCCCTTGGACAGCGGTGGCCGCTCGTAGGGCCGTTCCCGTTCGTCACCAACGAGCAGCACGTCGCCGTCGAAGCCGGCGTCCCGCAACGCCTCGGCCGCCTTGGCCCCGGCCAGGCTCGCACCCACGATCACGTACTTCTCGTCGCTGCTCATCCCGTCATCCTCGCGGTGTCACCACCCGTCGTGTCAACCGCGCAGCCGGGCATGCAGCATGGCCGCTGACGTGTCGGTGAGCGACGCCACCTGGTCGAGCACGACCCGCAGCCGGCCCCGGTCGTCGGACGCCTTGAGATAGTCGTCGCGCAGCATGGGTTCCAGCGAGTCGGGCGCACGTCGGCGTACGAGCTCGACCAGCTCGTGCACGAGGTCGCGCTGCACGACGTAACGGCGGGCGGCGTCCGACGTCTCCATGACATAGCGCGCCGCAACCGCCTTCAGGAGCTCGCACTCGAGCCGCGCATCACGCGGCACCACCAGGTCCGCGTCGTAGCGGGTCAGAGGCCCGCCGCCGAACGCCTCCCGGGTCGACGCCTCCGCCGCGCGGGCGAACCGGCCGATCAGCTCGCTGGTTGCGTTCTTCAGCGCGGCGAGGCTGCGGTGCGACCCGTCGTAGGAGCCGGGCCAGTAGGGCAGCGTCGTCAACCGCTGCAGTGCCGCGTCGACCTCGGCGGCGTCGGCGCCGGGCCAGCGTTGGGTGACCAGCGTCGTGAGAGCGGCTCCCTCGACCGGGTCGGCCAGCCGGTCGAGTGACAGGTGTCCGGCGAAGACCGCGTCCTCGAGGTCGTGCACCGAGTAGGCGACGTCGTCGGACCAGTCCATGACCTGGGCCTCGAGGCAGAGCCGGTCGCCCGGCGCCCCCTCGCGGACCCAGTCGAAGACGGCGCGGTCCTCGTCGTAGACCCCGAACTTGCGCGCGTTGACGTCCCTTCCCCACGGGTACTTGCCGGCCGCGTCGAGGGTGGCGCGGGTCAGGTTGAGCCCGGCGCTGCGGCCATCGGCCGAGACCGTCTTGGCCTCGAGCCGGGTGAGGATGCGCAGACTCTGGGCGTTCCCCTCGAACCCGCCGCAGTCACGCGCGAGCTCGTCGAGCGCGGCCTCCCCGGTGTGGCCGAACGGCGGATGCCCGAGGTCATGCGCCAGGCATGCCGTCTCGACCAGGTCGGGGTCGCAGCCCAGCGCCTTGCCCAGCTCGCGGCCGACCTGCGCGCACTCCAGCGAGTGGGTGAGCCGGGTGCGGGGGAAGTCGCTCTCCCACGGCACGACGACCTGGGTCTTGGCGGCCAGCCGGCGCAGCGCCGCCGAGTGCAGCACGCGGGCGCGATCGCGTTCGTACGCCGTGCGGCCGGCGCGCTTGGGCGGCTCCTCGACCCACCGGGCCCCGGCGGCCTCGTCGTAGCCGTTCGCGGACATCAGAGCGCGTTGGGGCCGGCGTCGGCGCTGCGGCGGAACACCTTGTAGTAGAGGTAGCCGAGGGTCTCACGGGCGATATAGCGCACCTCGGTCTCGCGGGTGCGCACCGCCGGGCCCTGCCGCGTCGGCGAGGTCACGGCGTCGATACCGGCATCGCGGGCCATGGTGCGGGTGCGCAGCGAGTGCCAGGGGTCGGTGACGATGACGGCGGTCTCCCAGCCCTCCTTCGCCATGCGGTCCGCGACCGCCTCGACGCTGCTGAGCGTGTCGGTGCCGGTGTCGACGGCGACGACCCGACGGGACGGCACGCCGTGGTCGGCGAGCCAGTGCCTGCCGGCATCGGCCTCGGTGAAGCGGTCGCCGACCCGGTTGCCGCCGACCGTGACCACCCGTGGGGCGACGTCGCTCTCCCAGAGCCCGGCCGCGTGGTCGAGCCGCGCGGTGAAGATCGACGAGGGCCGCCCGTCGAACTGCGCGGCACCCAGCACGACGATGACGTCGGAGGAGCGGCGGTCGTCCTGGCGCGCGACCCACCAGACCCGCGTCGCGACCAGGGCGACGGTGAGAACGGTGAGCGCTAGCAGGGCCGCCAGCACCTTGACGGTAATGCGCATGAGGGTCAACAGGTCACCGGCTGTCGCTGCCCGCCCCGGTGATCGCCGCACGACCGGCCTCGAGCCGGGCGACCGGCACCCGGAACGGCGAGCAGGAGACGTAGTCGAGCCCGACCTCTGCGAAGAAGTGGATCGAGTCGGGGTCGCCACCGTGCTCGCCGCAGACGCCGACCTTGAGGTCGGGCCGTGCCTGTCGCCCCTCGTCGGTGGCGATCCGCACCAGCCGTCCGATGCCCTCGCGGTCCAGCGACTCGAACGGCGAGACCCCGAAGATGCCCAGCTCGAGGTACCGCGAGAAGAACGCGGCCTCGACGTCGTCGCGCGAGAAGCCCCAGCCCATCTGGGTCAGGTCGTTGGTGCCGAAGGAGAAGAACTCGGCGGCCTCGGCGATCTGCCCGGCCGTCATCGCCGCGCGCGGCACCTCGATCATCGTGCCGACCAGGGCCTCGAGGTCCTGCCCCGTCTCGGCCTGCACGTCGGCGAGGATGCGGTGGGCCTCGTCGCTGATGACCTCGAGCTCCTGCACGGCGCCGACCAGCGGCACCATGATCTCGACCATCGGGTCCCGGCCCTCGGCCTTGAGCTGGGCGGCCGCCTCGGCGATCGCCTTGACCTGCATGCCGAACAGACCTGGTACGACGAGGCCGAGCCGTACCCCGCGCAGACCCAGCATCGGGTTGGCCTCGTGCAACCGCCGGACCGCCTCCAGCAGCGTCTTCTCGCGGGACGAGTCGTCGCCCTTGTCCTCAGCCAGGGCCACCTGCACCGACAGCTCGGTGAGATCGGGCAGGAACTCGTGCAGCGGCGGGTCGAGCAGCCGCACGGTCACCGGCAGCCCGTCCATCGCGGCGAAGATGCCGACGAAGTCCTCTCGCTGTAGCGGCTCGAGCCGGTCCAGCGCCGCCTGCCGCTGCTCGTCGCCCTCGGCGAGGATCAGGTCCTCGACGTGCTGGCGGCGGTCGCCCAGGAACATGTGCTCGGTGCGGCACAGCCCGATCCCCTGGGCGCCGAACCGGCGGGCCCGCTCGGAGTCCTCGGGGGTGTCGGAGTTGGCACGGACCTTGAGGCGCCGCGCGGCGTCGGCGTGGGTCATGACCCGGTGCACCGCCTGCACGAGCTCGCTCGCCTCGGGGGCGCCGGGGTCGAGCTCACCCTCGAAGTAGCGCACGACCTCCGACGGCTGCACCGGGACCTCCCCGAGGTAGACGGCCCCGGAGGTGCCGTCGATCGAGATGACGTCGCCCTCCGCCACCTCGGCGCCGCCGCGGGCCTTGAACCGCCGGCCCTTGACGTCGACGTCGAGCTCCTCGGCGCCGCACACGCAGGTCTTGCCCATGCCGCGCGCGACGACCGCCGCGTGGGAGGTCTTGCCGCCGCGGCTGGTCAGGATGCCCTGTGCGGCGATCATGCCGTTGAGGTCGTCGGGGTTGGTCTCCCGCCGGACGAGAATGACCTGCTCGCCGGTCTTCGCCATCTCCTCGGCCCGGTCGGAGTCGAACACCGCCTTGCCGACGGCCGCGCCCGGCGAGGCGTTCATGCCCTTGGCGATCTGCTGCTTGTCCGCCTCCTCGTCGAACCGCGGGAACATCAGCTGCGCGAGCTGGTCGCCGGTGACCCGGGAGACCGCCTCGTCGAGGTCGATGAGGCCCTGGTCGACCAGCTGGCAGGCGATCCGGAAGGCCGCGCCGGCGGTGCGCTTGCCGACCCGGGTCTGCAGCATCCACAGCTTGTTGCGCTCGATGGTGAACTCGATGTCGCACAGGTCGCGATAGTGGTTCTCGAGCTTCTCCATGATGGTCAGCAGCTCGTCGTACGCCCGCTTGTCGATCTGTTCCAGGTCGGCGAGGGGCACCGTGTTGCGGATGCCGGCCACGACGTCCTCGCCCTGGGCGTTCTGCAAGTAGTCGCCGTAGACGCCCTGCTGACCGCTGGCCGGGTCGCGGGTGAAGGCCACGCCGGTGCCGGAGTCCATGCCGAGGTTGCCGAAGACCATGGAGCACACGTTGACCGCGGTGCCGAGGTCGGCCGGGATGCGCTCCTGGCGGCGGTAGAGGATCGCGCGCGGCGCGTTCCACGAGTCGAAGACGGCCTTGACCGCGAGGTCCATCTGCTCGCGTGGCTCGGTCGGGAAGTCCCGCCCGGACCGCTCGCGGACGATGCCCTTGAAGGTCTCGACGACCTCGCGCAGGTCGTGCTCGTCGAGGTCGAGGTCGTTGTCGGTGCTCTTGGCCTTCTTGGCCGACTCGATGGCGTCCTCGAAGTGCTCGCCGTCGATGCCGAGGACGGTCCTGCCGAACATCTGGATGAG
>JBOGDY010000139.1:0-6145 GCA_050742955.1 Actinomycetes bacterium
CTCACCGCGGCCGGTCCGGTCGACGTCGAGGTGGTGGGCGTCGCGACGTTCGGCGATGCCGACAACCGCGCCGGTAACCGCACGGTGCTCTTCACGCTGGAGACCGCGCAGGAGCTGCTGGGCCGCACCGGCACCGTCGACAGCATCGCGGTCGAGGCCGCCGACGGTGTCAGCCAGGCCCAGGTGGCCAAGGGCATCCGCGCCGCACTCGGCGACGACGTCGAGACCATCACGGGCGCTGCGCTGACCGAGGAGAACAGCAACCGCAAGAACGAGGATGTCGACTTCTTCGGCACCTTCATGCAGGTGTTCGCGGTGATCGCGCTGCTCGTGGGTGCGTTCATCATCAACAACACGTTCGCGATCCTGATCGCGCAGCGGACCAAGGAGCTGGCGCTGCTGCGGGCGATCGGTGCGAGCGCGCGGCAGGTGCGGCGCAGCGTCGCCCTGGAAGCCACGGTCGTGGGCATCATCGCCTCGGCCGCCGGTCTGCTCGTCGGGATCGGGGTAGCGCAGGGCATCAAGTCGCTCTGGCAGAGCTTCGGCATCACGCTGCCGGACGGACCGCTGGTGGTCTCTCCGACCTCCCTTCTGATGGCCTTCGCCGTCGGGGTCGTCGTCACGGTGGGGTCGGCGCTGCTGCCCGCACGGCGTGCAGCCAAGGTCGCCCCGGTCGCGGCCATGCGCGACGTGGCCGTCGAGAGCACTCGCCCCTCCCGCAAGCGGATCGCCCTCGGTCTGCTGTTGACGGTCGGCAGCGGCGTCTCGGTGGTCGGTGGCATTCAGGCCGGACTGGTGCCGATGGTGCTGGGCGGCGCGCTGGCCGGTTTCCTCGGCGTCGCCACGCTGAGCCCGGTGCTCGCACGCCCGGTGATGCGTGTCCTGGCTGTGGCACTGCCGCGGGTGATGGGCATCCGCGGTCTGCTCGCGCGCGAGAACGCACGGCGCAACCCGAAGCGCACGGCAGCCACCGCGTCGGCGCTGATGATCGGGGTGGCGCTCGTCGGTGCCATCACAGTCTTCGCTGCCTCCGGCAAGTGGTCGGTGACCCACTCGTTCGACGAGGAGTTCCGCGGTGACCTCACCGTCGACTCCGGCGCGTGGACCTACGGCGGCGTGAGTCCCGACCTCGCCGACCAGCTCTCCGCCGCAGAGCATGTCGAGGTCGCCGTGCCGCAGCGCTTCACGCAGGCCCGGGTCGGCGAAGGGGTCACCGAGATCTCCGCCTGGCCGGCCGACACGGTGGAGCAGGCGTTCGACCTGGGCGTCTCGGCCGGCTCGTTGGCCGACATGGGCATGGACAGTCTGGCGGTCAGCTCGAAGCACGCGGAGGACAAGGGCTACCGGATCGGCAGCCGTGTTCCGGTGACCTTCGGCACCGGTGTGGAGCGCACTCTCGTGGTACGTGTCCTCTTCGACCACCCCGACTGGACCGGGCAGTTCTGGGTCGACCGGTCGCTGCTGGCGGCGGCGGACCCCGCGTCGCTGGACACGAGCATCTACGTCCGCGGAACCGATGGCGCAGACGCCTCGGCCCTGCGCGCATCGGTCGAGGCCGTCACCGCGCCCTACGGAAACCTGGACGTGCGTGACCGCGACCAGACGCGCACGGACATCGCCTCCGAGTTCAACGCGATGCTGGGGTTCGTCTACGCGCTGCTGGCACTGGCGATCCTCATCGCGCTGGTGGGCATCGCCAACACCGTGGCCCTCTCCGTCATCGAGCGGACCCACGAGCTGGGGCTGCTGCGGGCAGTGGGCATGTCCCGCGGTCACCTGCGCGCGATGGTGCGGTGGGAGGCCGCGCTGGTCGCGGTCTACGGCACGGTGCTCGGGCTCTGCATCGGGCTGTTCCTCGGCTGGTCGCTGGTGTTCGCGATCAAGGAGTCCGGCATCGAGACGGCGCGGACCGTCGTCCCGCTGGGTCAGCTCGCCCTCATCGTGGCGATCGCGGGCTCCTGCGGAGTCCTCGCGGCCCTGCTCCCCGCTCGACGGGCCGCCCGGCTGAACGTGCTGGATGCGGTGGCGACCACCTGACCGGGCACCTTTGCTCGTCGTACCGGCATGGGACTCAGATGCGGGTGCGGTGGAAGTTCTGGAACGACTTCGAGGGCGTCGGGCCGCGCTGGTCCTGGTAGCGCGACCCGCTCGCCCCGGATCCGTAGGGCGCCTCCGCCGGGCTCGACAGCCGGAAGAAGCACAGCTGGCCGATCTTCATGCCCGGCCACAGCTTGATGGGCAGCGTCGCGACGTTGGACAGCTCGAGCGTGACGTGCCCGGAGAACCCCGCGTCGATGAACCCCGCCGTCGAGTGGGTCAGCAGCCCCAGCCGGCCGAGAGAGCTGTTGTGCGTCGGAACGAAACGCTCTCCGGCCAGAAACACACCGTCAGGTCGGGACACCTGGATGCATCGCACCGGAACCGAGGCAATCTCGCGAACCGCCCGGATGCCGCGGAATGCATGAGCCGCCTGGTCTCGCTTGAGCCGGGCCAGCTTGCGGGGGAGTCGGAACACGGGCATCCGAGGAGTGAACTTCACCTGGTAGCAAGGGCCGCAGTCGACGCCGTCCAACATCGCCCTCTTCTTGCGCTTGACCGGTCGCAGGCCGAGGCTCGCCGCCAACTCGACCACGGCGTCGGCCAGGACCTCCTTCGAGTTGCTGAACTCGCAACGGCCGTAGACATCGACATAGCCATCGGAGTCCATCAGGCCCTGGAGCAGAGCAAGACGCTGCGCAACACTCGCGATGAGGTACTCGGACGGCACGCGCTTGTTGCCCAAGAGTCCCATTGCGCGAAGCGCGCTTGACAGTGATCCATCCGCGGCGTACCGACCGGTCCGCAGATCGCGTCGACGACCGACAGCCCCTGGCGACAGACCGCCGATCCGCCAGGCCATGGGACCCGAAGCGTGCCAGACCTGGTAGCCCGCGGCACTGATGTGGCTGAGGATCTCACCATCTTCGGCAGAACAGGTCACCTCTGCCTTGGTCGAGGTTCCGTCGCCCAGCCAGACACCCAGAACGTATGGGTCGACCGGGAGTGGTTGGCGCCGGTAGCGAACTGGTGCGGCGAGCGCGACGTGATGGTTGACCTCTCCCCGCACCCTCAGCGATGCGGCAATCTCGTCCGTTGTGCGTACGGCCGAGTCGCGCCGGCCGTGCTCGCGCTGGGCCTTGGACGTCGTCACCCACTGATGGGACGCGTCGCAGACGATGGTGCTGCCGTCCGAGAACTCGACCTCGCGACACGGTCGGTCAACCATCACATCGGTCGCAGCCACCACAGTGCACGGGAGCCCGTCCGGGCCGAACACCTGGTCGCCCTCTCCGAGCTCGCCCATGGTTGTCCAGCCGCCTGGCGTCGGGATCGGCGTTGAGACGGCGAGCGCCTTGCCCTCCAACCGGGCTGCCACGTCATCGGGAAGGGTCACGACCTCGTACGTCGAGGCGAGCGCGAACTCGCCGGGGTGCAGGATGAACGGCTCGTCCCCGTCCGGTTCCACGAGCCGGGTCAGCTCGGCCTGCTCGGCCGACGGGTCGATGTGCGGATAGCGGTGGTTCTCGAAGACCCGGAAGTAGCGGTCGATCCGGACGTCGACGCTCGACGGCTGCACCATCCCCGGGTCGAAGGGCTCGACGGAGACGCGGCCCGACTCGATAGCAGCGCGGATGTCCCTGTCGGAGAGCAGCACGTGGCGACCCTACCGGCGACCCCCGACAGATCCAGGACAGGCGCTAGCATGTCCTAGTTGTGCCTCGCGGGTGTAGTTCAATGGCAGAACATCAGCTTCCCAAGCTGACAGTGCGAGTTCGATTCTCGTCACCCGCTCCACCACAAAGGCCCAGGCCAGAGGCGTGAATCACCGGGCTAGTCCCTGCGGAGCCGACCCATCATGATCGCGTCCATCCACGCTCCGTTTCCGTAGCCGAAGCGGGGCATGGTGCCCTCGATCTCGAATCCGAGGCGCTGATAAAGGCCGATCGCATGCTCGTTGTCGGAGAACACGATGAGCGACAGACGACGAAGGTTCAGCCAGTTCTCGGCCAAGTCGATCAGCGCCTCCGTCACTGCCCGACCGACTCCCTGCCCGACCGAGTCGGCTCGCGTCGCAACCATGTTGATATCTCCGATATGGCTGTGCCTGGGATGCTCAGGCTCCGTGATGAGCTCCCCGAACCCGACGACTCGCTCGTCGACCTGGGCCACGACGTGGTAAGTCCCGACTCGAGGACTGAGCCGTTCCTTCGTCTGGTGCAGTCCCGCGAATGGCACGCGCATGGTCCCGGCAAGCACATGGGGACTGGTGAGAATCTGATGGATGTCTTCGTGGTCGCCCTCTGCTACGGCCCGGATGACAGGATCCACTGTCCCTCCTATCGGTCGCCAAGAGCCTAGGAGGTCCGCTCGCTCTGCGACGGCATGGCACGGGAACGCTTAACCGGTGGCCGATCCCCCTGCGCGCCGGGCCAAGAGTCGGGTCTCGCAGGCCTTGTCAGCGTCGAGGCACGAGCTCGATCGCAACCGGTCCCCCCGGTGACTCCGGAACGCAGCAGGTGAGGTCGTTGCGGCACTGCGCCAACGGGGGCTCGGCGTCAAGCGACGCGCGGACCGCGTCGAGCTGGGCAGAGAAGTGCTCAAGCTCGGCGATCCGTTCGGCGATCTCCGCCTGCTTCTGATCCACCAGCCGGCCGACCCGATCGTGCGCGGCGCCGCAGTTCGTGCCGGCCCATGCCGGGATCAGCGCGGTGATCTGCTCGCAGCTCAGCCCCATTCGGCGGGCTCGAGTGATGAACCGCAGGCGGGCGGCCGCATCGTCGCCATAGTCGCGGTAGCCGGATGCCGTGCGAGCCGGAACAGCCATGAGCCCGGCCCGTTCGTAGTAGCGCACGGTCGAGGTCGGGACCCCCGCGGATTCGGCGAGCTGAGAGATCCGCACCCGTCCACGGTAAACCTTGAACCCACGTGCAAGGTCAAGGGTCTTGACCTTGCACCCGAGTGCAGCTTCTACCTTGCTGATCACGACCGGAAGCAGCCGGTCTCCTGACCCGGGAGGGACGCCATGGGAAGCTTCACCCGCGACAACACCGAGCTCGCCGTCGACATCGACGGGGCCGGCCAGCAGCATCGTGCCGAGGCGGGCGGGATGACCATCGCCCTCGAGCGGTGGAACGCCGGACTCGACACCGCCGAATGGTTCGCCGACCTCCCCGGCGGCGCCTGCCAGGAGCCGCACTGGGGCTACTGCCTCCAAGGCAAGGTGACCATGCGGTACAGCGACGGCGAGACCGAAGTCCTCACCGCCGGCCAGGCCTACTACATCAGGCCCGGACACAACGCCCACATCGACGACGACACCGAATTCGTCGAGTTCACCAGGGCCGACCAGACGCCCGGCATCAACACCGTCGAGCTGTAGCCAGACGTCCTAGCCACCTGTCGAGCCCGGGTTCTTCATCGAGGCAGCGACTAAATCTAGACGCCCGCCCGGGTGAACGTCACATGTGTGACACCGCTGGGCGAGGAGGTGCCCTCGACCTGGTAGTCCTGCTCGACGGCCTCCAGTCCATCCCACAGCCGTACCCCCCGGCCGAGAAGGATGGGGACCACCACGACGTGCATGTGGTCGACGAGCCTGGCAGCAAGGAAGTCCCGGATCACGGTGGGGCCCCCGCCTATGCGTACGTCCCTGCCGTTGGCGGCCTCGCGGGCCGTCTCGAGTGCCTCGGCGGGTGGCGCGTCGAGGAAGTGGAACGTCGTCCCGCCTTCCATCTCGATCGGCGGACGCGTGTGATGGGTGAGGACGAAGACCGGTGTGTGGAACGGAGGGTTGGGGCCCCACCAGCCCTTCCACTCCGGGTCCTCGTGCCATCCGGGCCAGCCGAACTTCCCGGCACCCATGATCTCGGCGCCGACCCCCGGATCGTGCAGCCGGAGGAAGGCGTCGTCGATGCCGCGGGTGCCCCCGGGCTCGCCGACCATCTCGTGCCACCACCGGGTGACGAACATCCATTCGTGCAGCCTCTCGTCCGCGTGGCCGAACGGTGCCTCGCGGCTCAGGCCGTCGCCGGTGCCGTAACCGTCGAGCGAGATGGAGAAGAACTGGACGCGGGCGAGTGACATGGCTGCTGCTCCTACGGTGTCG
>JBOGDY010000140.1:0-6136 GCA_050742955.1 Actinomycetes bacterium
CCGTGGCGCCGGTCGCGCTGGGCAGCCGCCCGAACCATGACTCGGCCCGTGCCGTCAGGCCCGCGCGGTCGGCCTCGATCGCGTCCAGCAGCGCGCCGGCGCTGCCCTCGGGCTGGTCCAGCAGCGCCAGCAAGAGATGCACCGGCTCGACGTGGGGATGGCCGGCGGTGGCGGCGCGGCGCACGGCGTCGGCCAGGGCCTCCTGGCTGCGGGTGGTCAGCTTGTAGTTGGCCATGTGGTCCCTTCGGGGTCGTCAGCTGCGTCGTCAGCGGCGGGGCTGCTGCGGTCGCCACACCACGAGGGAGGTACGACGTTGCGCGGCCCGATGATCCTCGACCTCGGCCTGGAGCTCGGCCACCCGGGCCCGCAGCGCGGCGACCTGGTTCTCGAGCTCCAGCACGCGTCGCACTCCCTCGAGGCCGATGCCGAGGCCGGACAGCCGCTGGATCTCGCGCAGCAGCGCGACGTCGCGCAGCGAGTAGCGGCGGCCGCCGCCGGGCGTCCGGCCCGGGGAGACCAGCCCGAGCCGGTCGTACTGGCGCAGCGTCTGGGCGTGCAGCCCGGTCAGCTCGGCGGCGACGGAGATGACGAAGACCGGCGCCTCGTCGTCGTCGGCGCCGAAGCCTCTCGTGGTCGTGGCAGCCATCGTCAGTCCCCACTCGCCGCGTCGAGCAGACCGTCACGGGGGTCCTCTGCCGCGGTGGCCTCGCGGAACGCCTCGATCGCCTCGCGAGCCTTACCGGACAGCTTGGCCGGCACCACGACGTCCGTGGTCACCAGGAGGTCGCCCTTGCTGCCGTCCTTGCGGGCCGCCCCCCGGCCCTTGACCCGGAAGGTGCGGCCGTTGGCGGTGCCGGCCGGCAGCTTCAGGGTCACCGGCGGGCCGGCCAGCGTCGGGACCGTGAGGTCGGTGCCGAGTGCCGCCTCGGCGAAGCTGACCGGGACGGTGAGGGTGAGGTTGTCGCCCTTGCGACCGAACAGCCGGTGCGGCCGCACGTGCACGGTGACGAAGAGGTCCCCGGCCGGGCCGCCGCGCTCCCCCGGCGCACCCTTGCCCTTGAGCCGGATGCGCTGGCCGTCGCGCACGCCGGCGGGAATCCGCACGTTCAGGGTCCGGATGCCCATGGCGCGGCCGCTGCCCCGGCAGTCGGGGCACGGGTCGTCGACCACCATCCCGCGACCGCGGCACTCGCGGCACGGCTCGGCGAAGGCGAAGCCGCCCTGGTTGCGACTGGTCTGGCCGGTGCCCAGGCAGACCGGGCACTGGTGCGGCAGCGAGCCGCCGCGGCCGCCGGTGCCGCGGCAGGTGGGGCATGCCTGCTCGCTGGCCATGCGCAGCGGCACGGTGACCCCGTCGACCGCGTCCAGGAAGGACAGCGTGGCCTCCGACTCGACGTCGGCGCCGCGCCGTGGCGCCCCCGCCCGGCCGCGGGCGCCCCCGAACAGCCCCCCGAGGACGTCGCCGAGACCACCGGTGCCCCCGGCCCCGCCACCGAACAGGTCGCCGAGGTCGAAGTGGACGCCGCCGCCCGGCTGGCCGCCCGGGGCCTGACGGAAGCCGCCGCTGCCGAAGAGCGTGCGCGCCTCGTCGTACTCCTTCCGGCGGGTCGGGTCGGAGACCACGTCGTAGGCCTCGGAGATCTCCTTGAACCGCTCCTCGGCCGCCTCGTCGCCCCTGTTGGCGTCGGGGTGGAAGGTGCGCGCCAGCTTGCGGTAGGCCTTCTTGATCTGGTCGGGGGTGGCGTCTTTGGGGACGCCGAGCGTCTTGTAGTAGTCCTTCTCCAAGAAGTCCTTGGTGCTCACGCGTCCCCTCCTTCCGTCCGCTCCGGTGGTCCCGTCTACTCCGGGTCGGCGACCGCCACCCGAGCCGGGCGCACCACCCGGTCGCCGATGCGGTAGCCCGGCGCCCAGACCTGCACGCAGGTCGGTTCGGTGACCTCGGCCGAGTGGCTGTGGGTGAGCGCCTCGTGCACGGTCGGGTCGAACGGGTCACCCGGCTCGCCGAAGCGCACCAGCCCGAGCTTCTCCACCGTGGCGTCGAGGGCCTCCCCGACCGACTTGAAGCCGCCCTCCAGCTCGCCGTGCTCGCGGGCCCGGCCGATGTCGTCCAGGACCGGCAGCAGGTTGACGAGCACGTTGGCGACCGCCTGCTCACGGGTCGCCTCGCGGTCGCGTTCGACCCGCCTCCGGTAGTTGGCGTAGTCGGCCTGCAGGCGCTGCAGGTCGGCGGTGCGCTCGGCCAGCTCACGCTGTACGACGGCGAGCTCGCCCTCCGCGGCAGGACCGCCCGTTGTCTCGGGCGCCGGTTGGCCCAGAGGAGGCCCCTGGGCTCCCGCGCCCGCCGGGTGGCGCAGCTGGCCGGTCACCGGGTCCAGCCGCCGCTTGTCGCGGACGATCGGGCCCTGCTGCTCGGGCTGCTCGTCGGTGCCGTTCGTCGGGTGACGGTCGGTCACTTGCTCTCTTCCTCGTCGACGATCTCGGCGTCCACGACGTCGTCGTCGCCGGAGGCGTCGCCGGCCTGCTCGCCTGCAGCACCCTCGGGACCCGGCGCGCCGCCGGCGGCGGCCTGCTCGGCGTACATCGCCGACCCGAGCTTCTGGCTCGTCGTCGCGACCTTCTCGGTGGCGTCCTTGATGGCCGCGATGTCCTCGCCCTCGAGGGTCTTCTTGAGGCCGGCCACGGCGTCCTCGACCTCGGCCTTGCTCGACGCGGCGTCACCCTCGGCGAACTTGTCGGCGTTGTCGGTCAGGAACTTCTCGGTCTGGTAGACGAGCTGGTCGCCGGTGTTGCGGACCTCGGCCTCCTCGCGACGCCGCTTGTCGTCCTCGGCGTGCGCCTCGGCGTCCTTCATCATCCGCTCGATGTCGTCCTTGGGCAGCGCCGAGCCGCCGGTGATCGTCATCGACTGCTCCTTGCCCGTGCCCAGGTCCTTGGCGTTGACGTGCACGATGCCGTTGGCGTCGATGTCGAAGGCGACCTCGATCTGCGGCACGCCGCGGGGCGCCGGCGGCAGACCGGTCAGCTCGAACATGCCGAGCTTCTTGTTGTAGGCCGCCATCTCGCGCTCGCCCTGATAGACCTGGATCTGGACGCTCGGCTGGTTGTCGTCGGCCGTGGTGAAGATCTCCGAACGCTTGGTCGGGATCGTCGTGTTGCGCTCGATGAGCCGGGTCATGATGCCGCCCTTGGTCTCGATGCCCAGCGACAGCGGGGTCACGTCGAGCAGCAGGACGTCCTTGACCTCACCCCGGAGCACACCCGCCTGCAGGCTGGCGCCGATGGCGACGACCTCGTCGGGGTTGACCCCCTTGTTCGGCTCCTTGCCGCCGGTCAGCTCCTTGACCGCCTCGACGACCGCGGGCATGCGGGTCGATCCGCCCACGAGGACCACGTGGTTGATGCCGGACACGTCGATGCCGGCGTCGCGCAGGACCGACTGGAACGGCGCCCTGGTGCGGTCCAGCAGATCAGCAGTCATCTGCTGGAACTGCGACCGGGTGAGCTTCTCGTCGAGGTGCAGTGGCCCCTCGGACGAGGCGGTGATGTAGGGCAGGTTGATGGTCGTCTCGCTGGAGGACGACAGCTCGATCTTGGCCTTCTCGGCCGCCTCGCGCAGCCGCTGCAGCGCCATCTTGTCCTTGGCCAGGTCGACGCCGTGGCCGTTCTGGAACTGCTTGACCAGGTAGTCCACGACCCGCTGGTCCCAGTCGTCGCCGCCGAGGTGGTTGTCACCGCTGGTGGCCTTGACCTCGACCACTCCCTCGCCGATCTCGAGCAGTGACACGTCGAAGGTGCCGCCGCCGAGGTCGAAGACGAGGATGGTCTGGTCCGTCTCGCCCTTGTCGAGACCGTAGGCCAGGGCCGCCGCCGTGGGCTCGTTGACGATGCGCAGCACGTTGAGGCCCGCGATCTCGCCGGCCTCCTTGGTGGCCTGCCGCTGCGCGTCCTCGAAGTAGGCCGGCACGGTGATCACCGCGTCGGTGATGGTCTCGCCCAGGTAGGACTCGGCGTCGCGCTTGAGCTTCATCAGCACCCGGGCAGAGATCTCCTGGGCGGTGTACCTCTTGCCGTCGATGTCCACCGACCAGCTCTCGCCCATGTGGCGCTTGACCGAGCGGATGGTCCGGTCGACGTTGGTGACCGCCTGCCGCTTGGCGACCTCGCCGACGAGGACCTCGCCGTTCTTGGCGAAGGCCACGACCGACGGCGTGGTCCGCGACCCCTCGGCGTTGGCGATGACAGTGGGCTCGCCGCCCTCCAGGACCGAGACGACGGAGTTGGTCGTCCCCAGGTCGATACCGACCGCACGTGCCATGGTGGTTGATCCTCCGGGTAGGTTGAGTCAGTTCGGCTCATGATGCATCAGCGTCTCCGCTGATGTCAAGAAACCTGAGCCGAGCCGACTCAAGGCCAGGGGATCGCTTCTCGCGAGGTCGTCGCCCGCCGCCGCCGCCGCACCCCGCGGCCGCCGTTCCCCGCGTTGATCATGCGCAAGTGGTCGCGGCCAGCCCGGGGCCCCGGCCGGAGGGTCACCGCACCGTGACGGAGAACCTCACGTAGTTGCGCAGGTGGTAGGCACCGGCGGGCTTGAACACCCGGAACTTCAGCGTGCCCCTGACACCCGGCCGGTAGGTCATCGCGTACCTGCTGCGGGTCGCGTCGTAGCGGGTGAGGGTCGCCCTCTTCACCGTGTGCCAGCCGCCGCTGTAGTAGCGCTGCAGCTTGACGACCTGCCCGTCCATCCGCGGCGTGACCCGGCCCTTGACGGTGAAGGAGACACCACGCCGGATCGTGGAGTCGTTCACCGACTTGGTGATCGCCGGCCGCACCCCGACCGTGCGGATGACGCTCCGGCTTCCCATCAGCACCGTGCTGCCCGAGCTGAACTGGACGAAGTAGGAGCTCGTCCGGCTGGGCCTGACGCTGAAGGAGTAGGTCCCTGCGCTCGACGTGACCTTCGATGCCACCAGCCGCCAGGAACGCTCCCCCGCCCTCTTGCGATAGAGCCGCACAGTCCGTCCGGGGGCACGCACGCCGCTGACCTCGGAGAGGGTCCCCGAAACCCGCGCCGAGGCGCCGTACGTCAATGTCGTGGGCAGCGCGGCCGAGATGCGCGTTCCGCGCACCGTCCGGGACCTCACAGGGCTGGTCCCGCGGTCGGTGACCGCCAACAGCCCGAACGTGTACGTCCGCCCCGGGGTGAGCCCCGTCATGACGCCCTGGCGGTTGTCGGTGGGCTCGATCGCGATGGCGTCGAAGCCGCCGACCGGGGGGGAGACGGTAAGCAGGAGGTGCCGGGTGTCCGGGTGGCCCGTGCCCCACGACGTCGGCGGCGCCCACTCGATGACGGCCTGACGGTACGCCCCCTTGACCGTGAGCCCAGCCGGCGTCGACGGACCGCCGACCGCGGTCATTTGGGTGGCCTCCACCGCGGCGGTAACGGAGTCGCAGTCTGTGGTGGTGAAGCCGGCGGCAGCAGTCGCCGCGAGTTCCTGGCAGCCCTGCTGCAAGGCAGCGGCGAGGTCGGCGTAGTCGGCCGCCGGGGTCAGCCGCTTGTTCGCCTCCCAGTAGACGTTGGCCGTCTTCGCCTCGCCGATACCGGCCACAGTCCGGCCGTTGAACGTGCCGCCGTCGGTGATAAGGAACGCGGCCTTGTTCCCGACACCGCTGTTGGTGTGGACGCCGCCGCTGTCCTCATATGACAGGTCGAGATCCCAATACGTCCCGCCGACCCTGTCCGGCTGTTCGAACGCCGTCGGCTCCTCCATGTCGCGGCCCGCGCCGCCCGACAGGTCCTCGCCGAGCAGCCAGCGGTCCGCCGGGTCGTCAACGCCGCTCGTGGAGTCGGCCAGGTCGACGAGCTCGCTGAAGACGTCCGACATCGACTCGTTGATGGCGCCGGACTGGTGCCAGTAGAAGAGTCCCGACGTCGCATCGGTGACGCCGTGGGTCATCTCGTGCGCGACCACGTCGTCGGCGACCGCGAACCCCTCGCCGTAGACCATCTGCGCGCCGTCCCAGAACGCGTTTTCGTAAGGGCATCCCTCGAACTGGTCCGTCGGGCAGAACCTGCTAGTCGACCGCAGCTTCTTGCCGTCGCCGTAGTTCGACCCGATCAGTGCGGTCAGATCCACGC
>JBOGDY010000141.1:0-6118 GCA_050742955.1 Actinomycetes bacterium
CGACGCCCCCGCCGCCCGGTGCCCCGCCGCCAGCTCGTCCAGCCAGGCGGCCGTCGTCGCGAAGGCGTCCGTCACCTGGTCCGCCGTCGCCGTGACCCGCACGGGCGCGCCGGAGTCGCCCGCCCGGCGGGGTCGCCAGGCGGGTGCGGCTGCCGTGCCCGGCGAGGTGCCGAGCCCGGTGTAGGTCCGGGTCACGTCGTCTGCCCCTCCAGCACGTCGGCGAGCGCGGACATGATCAGCGTGGTCGAGGTGGCGCCCGGGTCCTGGTGCCCGACGCTGCGGGCACCGAGGTAGCTGGCGCGGCCCTTGAGCGCCTGCATCGGGATCGTCGCCTCGGCACCGAGCTCGGCGGCTCCCGCCGCAGCCCGGGCGGCCTCGGCGATGGACGCACCGGCGGCCATCGCCTGCTGGTATGCGCGGACCGCCGGCGCGAGCGCGTCGACCATCGTCTTGTCACCCTCTGCCGCGGCGCCCAGGCCCTGGACGCCGTCGAGCGCCGCCTGCAGCGCCGCGCCCAGGGCCTCCGGCGCCACGTCCGGCTCGGCGCCGAGGCTCTTCCCGGCACGCCGGAAGGCCGTGCCGTACAGCGGCCCTGAGGCGCCGCCCACCTTGGACACCAGGGCGTTGCCCACCACGGTGAGCACCTCGCCAGGCAGGCCGGGCTGCTTCTCGTCGACGGCTGTGGACGCGGCCACGAAGCCGCGCACCAGGTTGACGCCGTGGTCCGCGTCGCCGATCGCGGCGTCCAGGTGGGTCAGATGGTCCTTGTTCTCCTCGACGTAGTGCGTGGTGCGGTCGATCCAGGCGCGGACGGTCGTGACGTCCACCAGCAGCACCCCTTCCATGGCCGGCTCCTCAGCGGCCCCACCGCAGCGCGGGGGTCTCCACAGGAGCGTCCCAGAGCGCGGTCAGGTCCGGGGTCAGGCGCAGCACAGTGATCGAGGCCCCGGCCATGTCGAGGCTGGTGATGTAGTTGCCGACCAAGGATCGCGCGATGGTGGCACCCTTGGCGGCCACGACCCGGCGTACCTCCTCGAACACGACATAGAGCTCGATGAGCGGTGTGCCGCCCATGCCGTTCACCAGGACGGCGAGCTCGCCCTCGAGCGGCAGGTCCGCGTCGATCGCGCCCAAGGCGACGTCGACGATCTCGGCTGCGGAGCGGATCGGCCCGCGTTCCCGGCCGGGCTCCCCGTGGATGCCGACGCCGAGCTCGATCTCATCGTCGGGGAGGTCGAAGCCGGGCTTCCCGGCGGCCGGCGTCGTGCACGCGGTGAGCGCCACGCCGAACGACCGGGACCGCTCGTTGACCTCGCGGGCCACGTCGGCGACCGCCTTGAGCTCCTTGCGCTGCTCGGCGAGCGCGCCGGCGATCTTCTCGACGAAGACGGTGGCGCCGGTGCCACGTCGGCCCGCGGTGTAGAGGCTGTCCTGCACGGCGACGTCGTCGTCCACCACCACGGAGGCCACCTCGATGCCCTCGTCGGCCGCGAGCTCCGCGGCCATCTGGAAGTTGAGCACGTCGCCCGTGTAGTTCTTCACGATGTGCAGGGCGCCCGCGCCGCCGTTGACCTTCTGCGTCGCCAGCAGCATCTGGTCCGGCACCGGCGAGGTGAACACCTCACCGGGGCAGGCGGCGTCGAGCATCCCGTAGCCGACGAACCCGCCGTGCAGCGGCTCGTGCCCGGAGCCGCCGCCGGACACGAGGCCCACCTTGCCGGGCGTCGCTCCCCCGGCTCGGGAGACGACCTTGTTCGCGACGTCGACGTCCAGCGACGGGTGGGCGGCGGCCACGCCGCGCAGCGCATCGGTGACGACGTCGTCCGGGGTGTTGATCAGCTTCTTCATGCGGACACCTCCTCCGCGACGGGCGCGGACTGGCTGGGGATGGACGAGGCGGCCCTGCGGGTCGCCGTGGCGAGGTAGGCGAAGGCGCCGGCGAGGGCACCGACGAACTCGCCGATGAAGTAGGCGGGCAGCTGCGACCACTTGACCGTGGCATCGAACAGCTCGCCTGTGAACATCGGACCCACGTAGCGCGCGGGGTTGAGCGACGCGCCGGTCGCCGGGCCGACCACGATGATGATGGCGAACACGATCGACCCGATGGCCAGGCCGGCCCAGCCCGGCGCGGCCCGGCCGTCGATCACGCCGAAGATGACGAAGGCCAGCAACGCGGTGCCGATGAGCTCGGCGAAGGTCGCCCGGCCGAACGAGGTCGTGTCGCCGTACGTCGTCATGCCCAGGCCCAGGTCCGCCGCCGTCCTGCCGAGGGTTCCGACGATGGCCAGCGCCCCGGCGGTCGCCCCGACCACTTGCGCCACGACGTACCCCGGGACGTCCTTCCACGGGAACCTGCCGGTCGCGGCAAGCGCGACCGTGACCGCTGGGTTGATGTGGCATCCGGAGATGTGCCCGATCGCGTAGACCATGCCGACGATCACCAGCATGAAGGCGAACGAGATCATCCCGAGGTCCGCCATGGTGAACGGCGCGTCCCCGGCGTTAGCCAGGATCAGCGTCGCGGGGACCGACCCCGCGCCGATGAAGACCAGGAAGCCGGTGCCGAGTGCCTCGGCCAGCCAGCGCTGAGCGATCGAGCTCTGTTCCATGCGGGTGCCCATCCCGGAGCCCGGGGCCGGGTCGGGTGGGCTCCACCTCCCTGCGGGGTCGGGTGACGGTGCGTCCGGCTGAATGGTGTTCGGTAATGTCGAACACCGTTTCGCAAAAGTTAGGCCTGGCAGCACGTCGTGTCAAGGGTCGGCCAGCTGCAAATCGGTCAGGTAACGCTGCCCAACCCAAGGTGCTGGGAGCGACGCGCGGGCGCCGAGGGTCGGAACTCCGCTGCGTGCACCGTTCGAGGGCCTCTGGCGGGCCCGGCGCGGGGGGGGTACCGCGTGCGGTACCGCATCGCTGTGGACAGCCGTCAGGCCATCGTCCTCGACGTCGACCATCGCCGCGACGCCCACCGACCCTAGCCACACGCGCTGACCGACCGGCTACGGGTCGCGAGCAGAACCGGCGCTGACCGCGGCCTACAGTCCCAGCTCCGCGCGCAGTCGCGCCGGGTCCATCTGGCCCGGTCCGCCCGGGGGAAAGGTGTCGAGCAGGCGGATCAGATCCGGCCGGCGAGTCGGGTCGGCCGCCGCCTCGCGCGGCGTCAGTCCGGCGAGCGCGGGGATGTGGTCGTTGAGCCAGGCCTGCTCGTGCTCGAGCATGAACTGCTCCAGTGCAGCGATGACCAGGGGATCGTCGGGCTCCATGCTCGAAGCCGTCTGGGCACCCGCCGGAGCACGGCTCATCGCCTCCTGCATGTCGCGGGCGGGCCGGCGAGTCTGCCGGGCGACCTCGATCCCCGGCTGCAGTTGGCGCAGAGCGTCGAGCACCCGGTCCTGGCGAGGCTCGCTGTTCGTCTCGACCTTCACGTGGTCGCCGACGATCTCGATGGTGGCCCGGATCCGGTCCATGCCGTGCGTGGTGACGTGCTCCCGCCACAGCGCCGCGCTCTCGTCACGGTCGTACGTCGAGTCGAGCGCGGCGGCCAGGGCGGCAGGGTCCGGGCTGCGCAGTGTCGCCTCACAGAACACGAGTGGGTCTCCCTCGGTGTTCTGCAGCTCCGGCGGCGTGAAGCGCCCGGACAGGAACCCGACGAGCTCCGTTGGTTCCGGCTCCGAGTCGAGCAGCTTCAGCAGCGCGTCCCGCTCGTGCAGCGGCACGACCTCCATCCCGCCGAAGCACTGCACTGTGTCACCGGCCGGAACGAAGCGGGCGCAGACCAGCAGCCCGCGCGAGACGGTGCGGCTGCCCGCCCGCTCGCGGACGTCGACCCGGTCCCCGGTGCGCAGGTCGCGAGCCCTGAAGCCGGATCCGGCGGTGACCTCCTCGACCTCCCAGACCGACCGCTCGGCCAGCAGCCACTGCTCGCCCAGGAGCCGCTCGTCGTCCGGGAGCAGCACGCCACGCTCCGCGAGGAACGCCGCGAACGCTCCGCCCTCGAAGAGAACGCAGTCAGTGACCAGCGGGTCCTGCGTCGCGGAGTAGACCGCGAGCGGCTCGTCCTCGTGCGCTGCTCGGATCTCGGCGAGGTCGATGAGGTCGCCGCGCCATGGTCCCTCGGACAGGTAGATGCCGGCCTTCTGATAGAGCCAGGCGGCCCGCTCCGCCAACGGCAGCGGCTCCGGACTGCGGTGGCACACCTTGTACTTGCGACCGGAGCCGCACCAGCACGGCGCATTGCGGGCGATGTCGCGTCGCTCGACCGGCCGGAAGTGTTCCAACAGCACGACGAGGTCGTCGTCGGCCGGCGCGCCGGCCCGGCGCAGCAGCGACAAGCCACGGTCGGCGTCCCCGCGTTCGCTGGCGATCCGGGCAAGCTCGAACAGGGCGAGCGGATAGTCGTCCAGCTCGAGCGCCGACTCGTACGCCTGCTCGGCGGACAGCGCGTCCCCCAACCGTTCCAGCGCCTTGCCGCGCAGCCAGCGCAGAGCGGGTCGGGCGCGGCGGGGCGCGGTCGGCTCGACCGATTCGGTCAACGCGCCCAGCGCAGCCGCTCCCTCGGTCCCCGCCCCGACCGTCTCAACGAGGACCGCGCTCGCCACCGCGGGTTCGACGAGGAAGTCGAGGACGGTGCGCAGCAACTCCTCGTCGGCAGGGGCGTCGCCGTGGGACTCAAGGTCGTCAAGACTCTCGGGAGCGTCGGCCGAGAACTCCGCGACCGGAACGTCGGCGTCCGCTGCCGCCCTCCGCGCTGCGTCGACGACGCCGACCACATCGTCGTACAGCCGTTGGATCACCAGCACTGCCAGCGCCTCGTCGTCGTGGAGCTCGTGCATCTCGCCGATCGAGGCGAGGCGCTTGGCACGCCGCCACTTAATGAAGTCGAAGCCCGGCGGTCCGAGCCAGTCGCCGTCGACGACGAGATCGGCCCGCGACAGCAGCTCGGTAAGCGGCGGCAGTGGGTTGGTGAACAGCGCCGGGTCGTCGGCGCACAGCAGCCACACGACGTCGTTCAGCTCGGCAGGCTCGCCGTCGCCGAGCGCGGCCAGCGTCGTGGCCAGCCGCGCCGAGACATCCGGCGCAGGCTCGACCGCGCCCACCGCCGTCACCTCGAATCCGTCGGGGCGGACCGTGACGCCGACGAGGTCGCCGGCGGTGAAGCCCATGCGTTCCAGAAGCTCCCGGTCGAGCAGCCACCCCTCCTCGGAGGACATCGCGTCGGCGGGAACGTCGCGCTCGGCCAGCACGTCGTCGTCGAAGCCCGGCATCAGGGGCGTCACGGTGGAACCGTCGACCAGACGACGGTACGTCGGATCGTCGACGAGGATCGACAGAGCCTCGAGATCAGGCGATACGTCGAGGTAGTCGAGCGCTACAGCCGTCGCGCTCAGGCGGTGGGTGAACGTCCGCCCTTCGAGGAGAGCGTCAAGCCTGGCGTGCCGCCCGTCGCCCAGTGGGATCACGAACGGCATCTCTTCGTCGTAGAGGATGTCCTTGATCGTCTGGTCTGGATCGGCACCGAGGTCGAGGCCCTGCTCCTGCAGGGCATCAACGATCTCCGATTCCGGTCGCGGGCGCCCGTCGCGTAGGAGCACCGCCGTAGCCGCGGTCAGCTCCGGGAATGTCGCCGGGACTCGCACCCGACCACGCTAGTGCGTCAGCCAAGCGGCCTCGCCGGCAGCGTGCCGCTGTCCTCGTGCATGGGCAGTCGAGGTCCGGGCCTAACGTGTGACGACGAGACTCGTCCCCAGCGGCAGTGGAGTGATGACGTGAAGGCGACCGAGCGGTGGTACTCACACCGGCTGGAGCAGCACATCGGCCTGGCCCGGTGGGGTCACTTCGGCACCCCCGTGCTGGTGTTCCCCACTGCCGGCGGCGACGCGGAGGAGATCGAGCGCAACCACCTGGTCGGCGCCTGCTGGCCGCTGATCGAGAGCGGCCGGATCAAGCTGTACTCCTGCGACAGCGTCGCGGGCCGCGCGATGGTGTCCAAGGACGGGCCTCCGGCCTACCGGCTGCGGCTGCTCAACCGGTTCCACGACTGCGTCCGCAACGAGATCGTGCCCGCGATCCACGCCGACCTGGGTGGGCAGCAGCCGCTGATCGTCACCACCGGCGCGTC
>JBOGDY010000142.1:0-6108 GCA_050742955.1 Actinomycetes bacterium
CCAGCACCGTCCGCTTGCCCTCCCGCAGGTCGTCACCGGCCGGCTTGCCGGTCTCGTCCGGGTCGCCGAACACCCCGAGGACGTCGTCGCGCAGCTGGAAGGCCTCGCCCAGCGGCAGCCCGTACGCAGAGTAGGTCGCGAGCAGCGACGGCGATGCGCCCGCCAGCGAGCCGCCGAGGAGCAGCGGCTGCGCCACCGTGTAGTTGGCGCTCTTGTAGCGGATCACGTGCCTGGCCCGCTCGACCGTGGTGGCCGCCTGCACCTGCTCGAGCATGTCGAGGTACTGCCCGGCCATCAGCTCGGTGCGCATCCGGTCGAACACCGGCCGGCCCGCCGCCAGCTGCGTCGAGGAGAGCCCGGACGACATGTAGAGCTCGTCGCACCACGACAGGCACAGGTCGCCGGCCAGGATGGCGCCGGCGACCCCGAAGTCCGCCGACGACCCGAGCCAGCCGCTGCCGCGGTGCAGCGCGCCCAGCCGCCGGTGCGCTGCGGGGCGTCCGCGCCGGGTGTCGCTGCCGTCCATCACGTCGTCGTGCAGCAGGGCCGCGGCCTGGAACAGCTCGAGCGCCGCGGCCACGGCCACGATGCCCGGACCGTCCCGGCCGCCCGCACCGCGCCAGCCCCAGTAGCAGAACGCCGGCCGCAGCCGCTTCCCACCCGAGAGCAGGTCGGCGATCGCCTCCGCCAGGGGGGCCACGTCCTCGCTGACCGCCTCGAGCACCCCCGCCTGCCGCGACAGGAAGTCGCCCAGCGTCTTGTGGACGCGGACGCGCAGGTCCTCGGCGTCGAGGGGATGAGAGGGGGCCACGCCGTACGAGCGTAGGGCCAGGTCCGCACCGCTCCCGGGCCGGGCCGGACGCCTCCACTAACCTCGTGAGCATGACATCAGGCGGCCGGACGATCCGGGAGCGGCTCGCGGGCGGGGAGCGGTCGTTCTCGTTCGAGTTCTTCCCGCCGAAGACCGACGAGGGTGAACGCAAGCTCTGGGTCGTGCTCCGCCAGCTC
This sequence comes from Actinomycetes bacterium, assembly GCA_050742955.1. GTDB lineage: Bacteria > Actinomycetota > Actinomycetes > JACCUZ01 > JACCUZ01 > CAWIXB01. The sequence continues at coordinate 1,009 of JBOGDY010000142.1, forward strand.
GAGGCGCTGCAGCCGACGTTCGTGTCCGTGACCTACGGCGCGGGCGGCTCGACCCGCGACAAGACCGTCGACATGACCGCGCAGATCGCCAGCGAGACGACCCTCATGCCGGTCGGTCACTTCACCGCCGTCGACCACTCACAGGCCGAGCTGCGCCACATCATCGGCCAGTACGCCGCGGCCGGCGTCAACAACGTGCTGGCACTGCGCGGCGACCCGCCCGGCGACCCGACGGCCGACTGGCGGCAGCACCCCGAGGGCGTCGCCTACGCCGAGGACCTCGTGCGTCTGCTCAAGGCCTCGGGAGACTTCTGCGTGGGAGTGGCCGCGTTCCCCGAGCGCCACCCCCGCTCACCCGACTGGGACACCGACATCCGCTACTTCGTGCAGAAGTGCCGGGCCGGTGCCGACTACGCGATCACCCAGATGTTCTTCTATCCCGACGACTACCTGCGGCTGCGCGACCGGGTGGCCGCCACCGGCTGCGCGGTGCCGATCATCCCGGGCATCATGCCGGCGACCAACGTGACCCAGATCGAGCGGTTCGCCGCGCTGTCGAACGCCGCGTTCCCGCCCGAGCTGGCCGAACGGCTGCACGCGGTGTCCGACGACAAGGACCAGATGCGCAAGGTCGGCGTCGAGGCGGCGACCGAGCTGTGCGAGCGGCTGCTGGCCGAGGGCGTGCCGGGTCTGCACTTCATCACCCTCAACACGTCGACCGCGACCCGCGAGATCTACCAGCACCTGGGCCTGGCGGCCCGCAGCTGAGGCCGCGGGCATGGGCACCGGTCCCGTGCCCGACCGGGAGACCTACTTCGACCGTTGGGCCGGCCTGCACGGCGGCTACGACCCGCGGTCCAACGGGCTCGTGCGTTGGTGGCTCTCCTTCGCGTACGCCGTGGCGCGACCGTTCGCGCAGGCCCGGGTGGCCCCGGGCCTGGTCACGGCGGTGGGGCCCTTGGTCGGCATCGGAGCCGTCGGCCTGGCGGCGGCCGGAGACGCGTGGCTGACCGCCGCGGCGCTGCTGGTCGTCGCCTCCGGGCTCCTCGACAGCGTCGACGGGGCGGTGGCGGTGCTCACCGACCGGGTCACCCGGTGGGGACAGGTGCTCGACCACCTCGTCGACCGGGTCACCGACCTGCTCTACCTCGTCGCGCTGTGGCTCGCCGGCGCACCGGGGCAGGCGTGCGTCGCGGGGGGCGTGCTGATGCTGCTGTTGGAGTACGTGCGGGCCCGGGCCGCTGTGGCCGGCATGACCGAGGTCGGGGTCGTCACGGTCTGGGAGCGCCCGACGCGGGTGATCGTCACTGCGGCGTTCCTGGCATCGGGCGTCTTCGGCGATCTGTGGCCGGCGCTCGGCGCTGCGGCCTGGGTGGGGCTCGGGATGGTGGGCCTGGGTCAGCTGCTCGTCGTGGTCCGCCGGCGCCTCGCCTGACGGCGGCCGTCCGGCCCGGGTCGCCACGGGAGGGCACTATGCGGGGCTGGGATCTATTCGTGCCTGGATCTCCGGAAAGGGTTGTGATGGGCGGGACGGGGTGCTTCGCTCGGGTTGAGGCCCCTGCGTGGCAGACCCGGGGGGACGACCACCGGCCTGGCGGGGGCGTGGAGGGTGACGTGCGTCTTCGAACCAGGTACACCATCGCGCTGGCGTCGGCGGGGTTGATCGTGGCCGCTGTGGCATCGGGTGCGGCTGCGACAACGTCCTCCGTGAGGAGCGAACCCAACGGCGACGTCCGGGTGACCGTGAGCCTCGGCTGTGGCGGGACAGACCGTGACAAGGACGGCGACTTCAACACCTGTGCCGGGGGTGATACGGCGTCCCTGCTGCACGCGGTGATCAACCAGTCGGACGTGACCCAGACGATCCGGGTCGACTACGCACTCGACGGGCCGGGGAGCGAGCTCGACCGGACCTCGACGGTGGATGTGCTTCTCGCGCCGGACGAGATCTACGACGTGCACGAGACGTTCAGGGTGGCGAACAACAAGACGCCGCTCGGCGACTACACGCTCACCGTCGCGGCCGCCGGCTCAGAGAGCGCGACGACCAGTGCTCGCCTGACCGTCCACGAGAAGTAGCTAGGCCGGCCCCACCAGCTCCGCGACGATCGCGGCCGACATCCCGACCAGCGGCAGCCCACCGCCGGGATGAGCAGAGCCGCCGACGAGGAAGAGCCCCGGCAGCGGCGAGGCGTTGGCCGGCCGCAGGAACGCGGCGCGGGCACCGTTGGACGACGTGCCGTAGATCGCGCCGCCGGGGGAGCGGGTGTCGCGCTCCAGGTCTGCAGGGGTGCGCACCTCGCGCCACAACAGCCGGTCGCGCACGTCCAGCCCACGTTCGGCCAGCACAGCGAGAACGCGGTCAGCGTAGGACTCCGCGAGACCCGGCGTGAGCCAGTCGACCACCCCCGGCCCACGCCCGTGCCGGGGCGCGTTCACCAGCACGAACCACGCCTCGTGGCCGTCGGGTCGCATCGCCGGGTCGTCGGGCGCGCAGATGTAGACGGTCGGGTCGGGCACCGGCTCGGCGCGACGGCCGAACACCGCGTCGAGCTCGGCGTCGTAGTCCGGCGGGAACAGCACCGTGTGGTGCGCGGGGTCGGCGGTGTGGCCCCGCATTGCCAGCAGCAGCACGAAGCCGGACATCGACGGCGACGCCCTGCCCATCCGCCGCAGCGCCGGCCGCCCCGGCGCCGCCGGCACAAGGTCGGCGTAGAGGTGCGCCGCGTCGGCGTCGGACACGACCACGTCGGCGGTGACCCGTTCCCCGGAGGCCAGCCGCACGCCGGCCGCCCGACCGCCTTCGACGAGCACCTCGACCACGTCGGCACCGGTCCGCACGACCGCCCCGCGCTCGACCGCTCGCGCGTGCACCGCGTCGGCGAGCCGGCGGAGGCCGCCACGCACGTGCCATGCGCCGAACGTCTGCTCGACGTAGGGCACGACGGCGAGCGCTGCCGGCACGCGGCGCGGGTCGGAGCCGGTGTAGGTGGCGTAGCGGTCCAGCAGCATCCGCTGGCGGGGGTCGCGCAGGTGGCGGCGGCCCAGGCCGCGCAGGCTGACCCAGGGCGCCACCGTCCGTAGGTCGCGGGTACGCCGGGACAGGCGCAGCAGATCGCGCGGTCCGGCCAGCGGCGACTCGAGGAACGGTTCGCGGACCACCTGCCAGATCTGCTGCGCGCGGTCGAGGAAGCGGTCCCAGTCCTGGCCGGTGCCCTCACCGAGCGCCTGGTCGAAGGCCCGCCGGACCCCGGCCCGCGACGCGTTGGGCAGGTCTAGCCGGGTGCCGTCGGCGAACCGGTAGCGGAACGCGGGGTCGACGTCGACGAGGTCGAGCACGTCCTCGAGCGGCCGGCCCGTCTTGACGAACAGGTCGCGGTAGACCGCGGGCAGCGTCAGCAGCGATGGTCCGGTGTCGAACGTGAAGCCGTCGCGGTGCAACGTGCCGAGCTTCCCGCCCACCGTGGGGGCCTGCTCGAGGACGGTGACCCGGTGCCCGAGGGTCGCGAGCCTGGCGGCGACGGCGAGGCCGCCGATGCCGGCACCGACCACCGCGACCTGGGACACGGCAGGCGAGCCTAAGCCAGCGGCCGCGGGTGGCGAGCCGAGGTCAGTGCGGGTCGACGCGGGAGCGCAGCACGCAGAACTCGTTGCCCTCGGGGTCGGCCAGCACCACCCAGCTGGACTCGCCCTGACCGATGTCGACCCGGGTGGCACCGAGGGCGAGGATGCGCTCGACCTCCTCGTCCTGGTCGCGGTCGGTGGGGTTGACGTCGATGTGCATGCGGTTCTTGACGATCTTCTCGTCGTCCGTGCGGAAGAGCAGCAGGGTCGGCCCCGACCCGGCCGGGCCGCACAGCTCGACGTAGTGGTCCTCCGGACCGTCCGCGGTCTCGACCGGCTCGTAGCCCAGCACCTGGGCCCAGAACTCGCCCATCCGCCGGTGGTCGTGGCAGTCGAGGACGAGCTCGGTCAAGCGGCTGGCCACGGGGTCTCCTTCGGCGAAGCGGTAACGGACGGGCGGCAACGCTATCGGGCGGCACCGACATCACCGGAACCCAGGCGCCGCCCGTGCACGGTCAGCGTCCCGGCCCGGTGACGTCGCACCGACAGCGCGGTCAGCCAGCCGAACGCCACCACCGACACCGGGTGCGCGAACGCGTCCGGCCAGACCCGGGCCCCCACCCGCCGGCCCACGACGACCCGGCCGCACACCGCCGCCAGGTAGCCCGCCAGCCCCGTCCGCGACCCGGCCATCGCCGCGACCGGCGGGAGCACGTAGGCCAGCCCCAGCGCCGACACCACAGCCGCCGCCCCAGCCGGTGACCCGAACGCCGACCACAGCGACTTCGCGTAGCCGTCCCGCAGCGCCGGCCACCCGTCGTACATCCGGCAGGCCGCCACCGACGTCCCGTCGACCACACCGCCGCGGCCACCGACCCGCTTCACCGCGCGCAGCAGCGCGAGGTCCTCGAGCATCTCGGCCCGTACGGCGGTGTGCCCGCCGGCCCGGCGGTAGGCCGCGGCGTCGACCGCCAGCAACTGGCCGTTCGCCGCGGACAGCGACGGGCGCGGCGACCGCTCCGCGACCCGCAGCGGCAGCGTCGTCAGCCACGACCACGCCAGCAGCGGCTGCACCAGCCGTTCGGCCGGCGAGCCGGTCAGCTGCCGCGGGTAGGGGGACACCAGGTCGAGGCCGGACCAGCGCAGCAGGCTGACCGTCGACGCGACGGCGTGCGACGCCAGCACCACGTCGGCGTCGACGAAGACGAGGACGGTCGGGCCGTCGCCGGCCGCATCGGCGAGCTGGTGCGCGGCCCACGGCTTGCCCCACCAGCCGTCGGGCAACGCCGCGCCGGTCAGCAGCCGCAGCCGAGGCTCGTCGCCGGCCACCCGGCGCACTACCTCGGCGGTGCCGTCCGTCGACCCGTCGTCGAGCACCAGGACCGTCAGGTCGCGGACTCCGGTCTGCGCGAGCACCGAGCGCAGGCACGGCTCGACCCGGTGCGCCTCGTCGCGCAGCGGCAGCAGCACCGCGACCGGCTCGGCGACCGGTGGCGGGTCGGTCGGTGGGACGCGCAGCCGGCGCAGGTTCCACGC
>JBOGDY010000143.1:0-6048 GCA_050742955.1 Actinomycetes bacterium
GTCAACCTCGGCCTCGGGACGATCATCATCGCCCACGTGATGTTCTGCATCAGCTTCGTCGTCGTCACCGTGAAGGCGCGACTCGCCAGTCTCGACCCGAGCCTGGAGCAGGCCGCCATGGACCTCTACGCCAACGAGGTCCAGACGTTCCGGCGGATCACGCTCCCGCTCGTCGCTCCGGGCGTCGTGGCCGGCGCCCTCCTGGCTTTCTCCCTGTCCTTCGACGACTTCATCATCACCAACTTCAACTCCGGTGGGGTCAACACCTTCCCGAAGTTCGTCTGGGTGTCCTCGTTGCGCGGCATCCCGGCACAGGCCAACGTGATCGGCTCCGCGATGTTCTTCGTGGCCCTGTTCTCCGTGCTGCTCGCCCAGCTCGTCGCGGGCCGACGGAGGGCCTGACGCGTGGCACCTCTGCGAGGGGCCCCGGGGGAGACGAGGGCGAGTGAACCCCGGCGAAGCGGGGAATCAGCATGCCTGGTCTCTACTGGAGGTGCCGGGAATGGTCACGTTGGGACAGCGCCGCAGAAGCGGGCGACGGGTGCACGGCTTCTGGGCCGGCGTCCTCACCTTCTGGCTCGGGTTCGGGGTGATCTACGCCATCTTCCGCGCGGGCTTCGACGAGGACTCGAAGCTCGAGTCGATCACCCTCGGCGGGTTGGTCAAGCTGGTGCTGCTGGTGGCGCTGTGGCCGTTGGACGTGCTGGGGGCCGACCTCAGTCTCTGACGAGGGACCGTCGCGGGCGTTGCGGGAGATGACTCGCTACGGCCCGATGTTCGGCCCTGACCTCACGTTCCTCGGGGTGGACCGCTGCGACCTCAGTGACCCGGACAGCCTCTCCGGCTCCGACGTCGTGGTTGTCGGGGCGCCGTTCGACGGGGGCACCTCGCACCGGCCGGGGGCGCGGTTCGGCCCGCAGGCCATCCGCGCCACCGACTACCTGGCGCACGACGGCTCCCGACCGCACCTGGCCCTGCGGGTCGACCCGCTGCACGACCTGCGCGTCCTCGACGCCGGCGATGTGGAGATGCCGCCGGGCCATATCGAGCGGTCCCTGGAGGCGCTGACCACAGCGGTCGCGACGGTGGCGACGAGCGGGGCCATCCCGGTCGTGCTGGGCGGTGACCACTCGATCACCCTTGCCGACGTGACCGGCGTCTCGCGCCGTTTCGGCGCCGGCCGGGTGAGCGTCGTGCACTTCGACGCGCACGCCGACACCGGCGACGTGGCCTTCGGCTCGCTGTACGGCCACGGGCAGCCGATGCGCCGGCTGATCGAGTCCGGCGCGGCCCGGGGCGACCGGTTCCTGCAGATCGGGCTGCGCGGCTACTGGCCGGGGCCGGCGACGCTGGACTGGATGGCGGCTCAGCGGATGCGGTCCTACGAGATGGGCGAGATCGGAGCACGCGGGCTCGACGCCTGCCTCGACGAGGCCTTCGTCACTGCCACCGACGACTGCGACGGGGTGTTCCTGTCCGTCGACATCGACGTGGCCGATCCGGCGCACGCCCCGGGCACCGGCACCCCCGAACCCGGAGGGCTCAGCGCTCGGCAGCTGCTCGACGCGGTGCGTCGGGTCGCGATCGAGCTGCCCGTGGTCGGAGCCGACGTGGTGGAGGTGTCCCCGCCGTACGACCACGCCGACATCACCGCCGCGCTCGCCAACCGGGTCGTGCTCGAGGTGCTGTCGGGCATCACGGCACGACGGCGGGGACTGACATGGGACAGGCAGCGGCCGCTGCTGGACGACCGAGACGGCAAGGGATGAGCATGCGGATTCTGGTGGTCGGCGCCGGTGGCGTCGGGTCGGCGGTCGTGGGCATCGCGGCCCGGCGTGACTTCTTCGAGGCGATGGTGGTCGCTGACTACGACGTACGACGTGCCGAACGCGCCCTCGAGCGGCACCCCGGCGACGAGCGGTTCGTGGCGGCGCGGGTCGACGCGTCCACAGCCGAGGCCGTCGCGGCGCTGTGCCGGGAGCACCGCATCACCCACGTCCTCAACGCCGTGGACCCGCGTTTCGTGATGCCGGTCTTCGACGGCGCGCACGCCGCCGGCGCCGACTACCTCGACATGGCCATGTCGCTGTCGCGGCCGCACCCGAGCGCGCCCCACGAGCAGACGGGGGTCAAGCTCGGTGACGAGCAGTTCGCCAGGGCAGCCGAGTGGGAGGCGGCCGGACGCCTCGCGCTGGTCGGGATCGGTGTCGAGCCGGGCCTGTCCGACGTCTTCGCGCGCTATGCCGCGGACCACCTGTTCTCCGACATCGACGAGATCGGCATCCGCGACGGCGCCAACCTCGAGGTCGAGGGCACGGACGGTCCTGCGTTCGCCCCCTCGTTCTCCATCTGGACGACGATCGAGGAGTGCCTCAACCCGCCGGTCGTCTGGGAGAGGGACCGGGGCTGGTTCACGACAGCGCCGTTCAGCGATCCGGAGGTCTTCGACTTCCCCGACGGCATCGGCCCGGTCGAGTGCGTGAACGTCGAGCACGAGGAGGTCGTGCTCGTCCCGCGCTGGGTGCAGGCCCGCAGGGTCACGTTCAAGTACGGCCTGGGTGAGGAGTTCATCGACGTCCTGCGCACCCTGCACAAGCTCGGACTGGACCGCACCGAGAGGGTGCGGGTCGGCGACGTCGAGGTGTCACCGCGCGACGTGGTGGCGGCCTGCCTGCCCGACCCGGCGACCCTCGGCACCCGGATGCGCGGCAAGACCTGCGCGGGCACGTGGGTGACGGGCACCGGGCGTGACGGCCGGCCCCGGGAGGTCTACCTCTACCACGTCGTCGACAACGAGTGGTCGATGCGTGAGTACGGCTCCCAGGCGGTCGTCTGGCAGACCGCCATCAATCCTGTCGTCGCCCTGGAACTGCTCGAGTCAGGGGCCTGGAAGGGACAGGGCGTGGTGGGGCCGGAGGCATTCGACCCGGTGGCCTTCCTCGACCTGTTGTCCGCCTACGGCTCCCCCTGGGGGATCCGCGAGGGCGGCTGACGCCCGCCTCACCACCCCTTCTCCCCATGTTGATCATGTGCAAGTGGTCGACCACCTGCATGATCAACGGGCTTCTCGCTGGCGACTCACTCGCCGCCGAGGTCGAGCTGGTAGGCCTGGTAGAGCAGGTCGGCTCCTCGCTGCCGGTGCCTCGTCAGCTGGGTCAGGGAAGCGGTCAGCCGCTGGCGCAGGTGCCCAAGGTCGCGATCATCGGTCGCAGCCAGCTCCGCAGCGGCGGCAGCCAGGCGGGCCCGCATGTCGCCGTGCTCGCGGTGCAGGCGGCGAAGGCTGGGCTCCAGGCGCGGTGCGTCGGCCCGGACCTGCTCGAACAGGCCGTCCGGGCCCTCGGTGATCTCGATGTGGGCGTCGAGGGCCTGCCGGAGGCGGTCCAGCGCCTGCGCCAGCTCGGTGGCCCAGGCCCCGTCCCGATCGGCCAACGGCGCGGCCAGCGCCGCCTCGAGGCCCTGGCAGGAACGGCGCAGGTGGGCCCGCCGGGCCCGCACTACGGACAGCTCGTGGGTGACGACGAGTTGGTGGGCGGAGTCGATCGACTTGATTTCCATGGCTGCCACCTCGTCGTGGGGGTCCCGCCCCTGTGAGGACGGACGGCGATGCACCATCACGGTAAGGCCGAGGGGGCCCTGCGCGGAAGACCTAGTCCAGGCGCAGCCGCGCGACCAGCTCGTCGTCGACCCGCTCGTCGGTCTCGACGAACCCGAGCGAACGGTACAGACCACGAGCGACCGTGTTGTCCTCGGCGATCGACAGCGCCAGCTCGTGGCAGTCGGGGAGAGTGGCCAGACGCTGCATCAGCGCAGTCATCAGCGAGCGACCCACTCCTTGCCCCTGGCGCTCCGGGGCGAGCACGACCCCGCCGATCCAGTAGCTGGCCTCGTCCTCGTCGTAGCCCCACATCGCGAAGCCCACGACCTGGTCGTCCACCAGCGCCGCCAAGGGCCTCCAGACGCCGCCGTAGTGGCAGAGAGCGAGGTAGTAGGGGGTCGACTCCACCCAGCGCTGCTGGTCCGGCCGCGGCGCTATCGCGGAGACCTCGCGCCAGTTCTGGGCGTCGACGTCGACGAGTCGCACGTCCACCATGCCGGTGATGCTGCCAGCACGGCGGTTCCGTGCCTACTGCTGGAAAGGAGCGGCGGCCAGGGCCTTGTCCAGGATCGTCAGGCCCTCGTCCAGCAGGTGGTCGGGCATCACCAGCGGCGGCAGGAGGCGCAGCACGTTGCCATAGGTGCCGCAGGTCAGCACGACCAGGCCCTCGGCGTGGCAGGCCTGCGCGACGGCAGCGGTGCTCGCGACGTCGGGCTCGACCGTGCCAGGCCGGGTCAGCTCGATGGCGACCATCGCCCCCCGCCCCCGCACGTCGCCGATCACGTCGTGACGCGCCGCCATCTCCCGCAGCCGGGACGTCATCGTCGCGCCCATGGTCCGGGCCCGGCCGGCCAGGTCCTGCGACTGCATCGTCTCGATCGCGCCCAGCGCCGCCGCGCAGGCGACCGGGTTGCCCCCGTAGGTCCCGCCGAGGCCACCGACGTGCGGAGCGTCCATGACCTCGGCCCGGCCGGTGACGGCTGCGAGGGGCAGCCCGCCGGCGATCCCCTTGGCGGTGGTGATCAGGTCGGGCACGACGCCCTCGTCGTCGCACGCGAACCAGTCGCCGGTGCGGCAGAAGCCGGTCTGGATCTCGTCGGCGACGAACACGGCGCCGGCGTCGCGGCACCACGCGGCCAGCGCGGGCAGGAAACCACGAGCGGGTACGACGAAGCCGCCCTCGCCCTGGATCGGCTCGACCACGACGCAGGCCACCTCGTCGGCGCCGACCTGCTTCTCGACGAGGTCGATGGCCCGCGCGGCCGCGGTCGACCCGTCGAGGCCGCCGTCGCGGAACGGGTAGGACGTCGGCACCCGGTAGACCTCGGGTGCGAACGGCCCGAACGAGTGCTTGTAGGGCATGTTCTTCGAGGTGAGCGCCATCGTCAGGTTGGTGCGCCCGTGGTAGCCGTGGTCCAGCACGACGACCGCCTGACGCCGGGTGTGCGCGCGGGCGACCTTCACGGCGTTCTCCACGGCCTCGGCGCCGGAGTTGAACAGCGCCGAGCGCTTCTCGTGGTCGCCGGGCGTGAGGCGGTTGAGCGCCTCGCACACCTCGACGTACTCGTCGTAGGGGGTGACCATGAAGCAGGTGTGCGTGAACCGCTCGGCCTGGTCCCGGACCCGTGTCACGACGGCGTCTGCGGCGTTGCCCACGGTGACCACTGCGATGCCCGAGCCGAAGTCGATCAGCGAGTTGCCGTCGACGTCGACCAGCACACCGCCGCCGGCCCGTTCGACGAACACCGGGAGCGTCGTGCCCAGACCGCGCGCGACGGCGGCGCGGCGGCGGTCGGACCGCGCCCGCGAGCCGGGGCCGGGGAGGGGGGTGACGAGGCGGCGCTCCTGGGGCAGCGCGGGCCCGCCGGAGACGGTGGAGTCGGTCATGCCCGACACGATACTGTGACGGAATCCGGCGGCACAGGGCTTCGCTGCGCCGAAATCCGTAGGCTCGGAGGCTAGGGGTCCGGATCGGTGGGCGGGTCGGGTGGGGGCAGCCGATGCTCCCGGGGCGTCGCGTCGGCGAGCCGCTCGTCGGTCCAGTAGCCGACGACCTCGTCATGCGACTGGGCCACGTCGTGCGTGGCCACCCCGTCCGCGCCGGTGACGTCGGGGGCGTCGGCAGGACGCCCCCGACGCAGCAGCGCCCCGAGCCAGCGGCGCACGGTGCTCTCGCGACCCCTAGCGGGTCGCGGCGGTGTTGTAGGCCGCCTGGATGGCGCTGCCGAAGTACGGCCCGAACATCCGGTTCTTGACGCCGCGGTAGCCGAAGCTGTTGACCGAGTTGATGGTGCTGCCACCGGTCAGCCATGGCCCGCCGCTGGAACCACCCGTCATGTTGCACGGGATGCTCTGGCTCTGGGTCCCACCGTAGATGTCGTCCTGGGCGGTGCCCGAGCACGACTCGAGCGTCTGGCCGTTGAACTGCTTGGCGGCCGGGTAGCCGTAGGCGT
>JBOGDY010000144.1:0-6031 GCA_050742955.1 Actinomycetes bacterium
GTCTACAAGGTGCTGGCCAGCGCGGTGGCGAACGCCCGGCACACGGCCGAGCGTGACAGCCGCCGTCTCGACGTCGAGGACCTGGTCGTCGAGCGGGCCTACGTCGACGAGGGTCCGACGCTCAAGCGGTTCCGGCCGCGCGCCCAGGGCCGCGCCTACCGCGTCCGCAAGCGCACCTGCCACATCACCGTGGTCGTGGAGCCGCGTCCTGAAGCGGCGACGCCGAGCCAGAAGACGAAGAGGAGGACCCGCTAGTGGGTCAGAAGGTCAACCCTCACGGGTTCCGTCTGGGCATCTCGACCGACCACAAGAGCCGGTGGTTCGCCGACAGCACCACGGCGGGTCAGCGCTACAGCGACTACGTCAAGGAAGACGTGGCCATCCGCCGCCTCATGTCCAAGGGCATGGAGCGGGCCGGCATCTCCAAGGTGGAGATCGAGCGCACGCGTGACCGCGTCCGCGTCGACATCCACACGGCCCGGCCGGGCATCGTCATCGGCCGGCGCGGCGCGGAGGCCGACCGCATCCGCGGCGACCTCGAGCAGCTGACCGGCAAGCAGGTGCAGCTGAACATCCTCGAGGTGAAGAGCCCCGAGGTCGACGCGCAGCTGGTCGCACAGGGAGTCGCCGAGCAGCTGTCCAGCCGGGTGTCCTTCCGTCGCGCCATGCGCAAGTCGATGCAGACGACGATGAAGGCCGGCGCGAAGGGCATCCGGGTGCAGTGCTCGGGCCGCCTCGGTGGCGCTGAGATGTCGCGCTCGGAGTTCTACCGCGAGGGACGCGTCCCGCTGCACACGCTGCGCGCCAACATCGACTACGGCTTCTACGAGGCGCGCACCACGTTCGGTCGCATCGGCGTCAAGGTGTGGATCTACAAGGGCGACGCGTCGGGGAACCGCGCCGAGCGCGAGGCCCAGCAGGCCGCCGCCCGGATGGCTCAGCGCCAGCGGCCCGGCCGCGCCACCCGGCGCCCCGGCGGTGACCGTGAGAACCGTCCGGCCGGTGGCCCCGAGACGGCCCCGCCGCAGGAGCCTACGACCACGGGGACGACGGTGGCCGAGGCCAGCGGCGTCGGTGACGCCACCGGAGACACGGCGCCACCCGAGGGCACCCAGACCAGCGGAACGGAGGCCTGACCATGCTGATCCCGCGCAGGGTCAAGCACCGAAAGCAGCACCACCCCGGCCGGTCCGGCATGGCCAAGGGCGGCACCAAGATCGCCTTCGGCGACTTCGGGATCCAGGCCATCGAGCCGGCCTACGTCACCAACCGGCAGATCGAGTCGGCCCGGATCGCGATGACCCGGCACATCAAGCGTGGCGGCAAGGTGTGGATCAACATCTACCCGGACCGTCCGCTGACCAAGAAGCCGGCCGAGACGCGGATGGGCTCCGGTAAGGGCTCGCCCGAGTGGTGGGTCGCCAACGTCAAGCCGGGCCGGGTCATGTTCGAGCTCTCGGGTGTGTCGGAGCCGGTCGCCCGCGAGGCCTTGCGCCGCGCCATGCACAAGCTCCCGATGAAGTGCCGGTTCGTCCAGCGCGAGGGTGGTGACTTCTGATGGGCGTCGGAACCCAGGCGGGGGAGATGCGCGGCCTGGAGGACGACGAGCTCGTCACCAAGCTGCGCGAGGCCAAGGAAGAGCTGTTCAACCTCCGCTTCCAGGCTGCGACCGGACAGCTCGAGAGTCACGGCCGGCTGCGGGCGGTCCGCAAGGACATCGCCCGCATTTACACGGTCATGCGCGAGCGCGAGCTGGGCATCAGCGTGGTCGAGCCCGAAGGACAGGCCATGGACGGCACCGGATGAGCGACCAGAAGGCAGACATGAGCAGCACCGACACAGCCCCGACCCGCGGGTTCCGCAAGACGCGCGAGGGTCTCGTCGTCAGCGACAAGATGGACAAGACCGTCGTGGTCCTGGTCGAGGACCGCGTCAAGCACGCGCTGTACGGCAAGGTCATCCGCCGTACCAGCAACCTCAACGCCCACGACGAGCAGAACGCCTGCGGCGTCGGCGACCGGGTGCTCCTCATGGAGACCCGGCCGCTGTCGGCGACCAAGCGGTGGCGCGTCGTGGAGGTCATCGAGAAGGCCAAGTAGGCCAGCCGGGATGACGGGCACCGCCAACCAACCAACGTTCCGCCAGGCTCGGAAGAGAACCGGCGTGACGACAGGAGATTCGAAGTGATTCAGCAGGAGTCGCGCCTCCGGGTCGCCGACAACACGGGCGCCAAGGAGCTGCTGTGCATCCGTGTGCTCGGCGGGTCCGGCCGGCGCTACGCCGGCATCGGCGACGTCATCGTGGCGACCGTCAAGGACGCCATCCCCGGCGGCAACGTCAAGAAGGGCGAGATCGTCAAGGCCGTCGTCGTGCGCACGGTCAAGGAGCGCCGCCGGCCCGACGGCTCCTACATCCGTTTCGACGAGAACGCCGCGGTCCTGATCCGGGACGGTGGCGACCCGCGAGGCACGCGCATCTTCGGCCCGGTCGGTCGCGAGCTGCGCGAGAAGCGCTTCATGCGCATCATCTCGCTCGCCCCGGAGGTGCTCTGACATGGCAATGAAGATCAAGAAGGGCGATCGCGTCCTCGTGGTCAGCGGCAAGGACAAGGGAGCCACCGGCAAGGTCATCGAGGCCTACCCGGACAGCGGGCGCGTCCTGGTCGAGGGCGTCAACCGGATCAAGAAGCACACCAAGGTCGGCCAGACCCAGCGCGGCGCCAAGACCGGCGGCATCGTGACCCAGGAGGCACCCGTCCACGTCAGCAACGTGATGCTGCTGGTCGAGGTCGAGGGCAAGAAGGTCGGCAGCCGGATCGGCTACCGCGTCGAGAAGGTCGACCGCGACGGCCGCGAGAAGACGGTCCGCGTCCGCTACGCGAAGAGGACCGGTGAGGACATCTGATGACCGCCACCACAGAGACGACGGCGCGGCAGGTGCCGCGGCTCAAGCAGCGCTACCGCGACGAGATCGTGGCCGCGCTGCGGGAGCAGTTCGACTACACCAACGTCATGCAGGTGCCCGGCGTGACCAAGGTCGTCGTCAACATGGGCGTGGGCGACGCCGCCAAGGACTCCAAGCTGATCGACGGGGCCAGCCGCGACCTGGGCACCATCACCGGCCAGAAGCCGTCGGTGACCAAGGCCCGCAAGTCGATCGCGCAGTTCAAGCTGCGTGAAGGCATGCCGATCGGTGCACACGTGACGCTGCGCGGCGACCGCATGTGGGAGTTCCTCGACCGGCTGCTGTCGCTGGCCCTGCCTCGCATCCGCGACTTCCGGGGCCTCTCGCCGCGGCAGTTCGACGGCAACGGCAACTACACCTTCGGTCTCAACGAGCAGTCGATGTTCCACGAGATCGACCAGGACAAGATCGACCGGGTCCGCGGCATGGACATCACGGTCGTGACGACCGCCCAGAACGACGACGAGGGACGCGCGCTGCTGCGGCAGCTCGGCTTCCCGTTCAAGGAGTCCTGACCGTGGCCAAGAAGGCGCTTGTCAACAAGGCGGCGCGCAAGCCGAAGTTCAAGGTGCGCGCCTACACCCGCTGCCAGCGGTGCGGACGACCCCACTCGGTCTACCGGAAGTTCGGGCTCTGCCGTGTGTGCCTGCGCGAGATGGCGCACCGCGGCGAGCTGCCCGGCATCACCAAGAGCAGCTGGTAGACGCACGTGACGACCCAGCGGCGCACCCGCGCCACCACGGGTCACCCGAGCAACAGACCTACGAGAACGCCGAAGGTCCCCGACCGAATGTCGGACAGGGGAAACCCCGGCGAGAAAGCGGCCACCAAGCCATGACCATGACCGACCCGATCGCAGACATGCTGACCCGTCTGCGGAACGCGAACACGGCCTACCACGACACCGTGGCCATGCCGCACTCCAAGCTGAAGACCCACGTGGCCGAGATCCTCCAGCAGGAGGGCTACATCTCCGGGTGGCACGTGAACGAGCCCACCGAGGACGAGGTGGGCAGAACGCTCGTGCTCGAGCTCAAGTACGGGCCCAACCGTGAGCGGTCCATCGCCGGGATCAAGCGCATCTCGAAGCCGGGCCTGCGGGTCTACGCGAAGTCGACCAACCTGCCGAGAGTCCTCGGCGGCCTGGGGGTGGCGATCATCTCGACGTCGTCCGGGCTGCTGACCGACCGGCAGGCCGGCAAGAAGGGCGTGGGCGGCGAAGTCCTCGCCTACGTCTGGTAAGGGGAGAGAAGCCATGTCGCGAATCGGACGTCTTCCCATCCCCGTGCCCTCGGGTGTCGACGTGACGCTCGACGGTCGCGCCGTCACGGTCAAGGGCCCCAAGGGGACCCTGAGCCACACCGTGGCCGAGCCGATGGAGATCACCCGCGCCGATGACGGCACCATCGCGGTGACCCGGCCGAACGACGAGCGCCAGAACCGTGCCCTGCACGGCCTGTCGCGCACCCTGGTGGCCAACATGGTCATCGGCGTCACCGACGGCTACTCCAAGACCCTCGAGATCGTCGGCACCGGTTACCGGGTGGCGGCCAAGGGCAGCGACCTCGAGTTCTCGCTCGGGTTCAGCCACCCCGTCGTCGTCAAGGCCCCCGAGGGCATCAGCTTCAACGTCGAGGCACCCACCCGGTTCACGGTGTCGGGGGTCGACAAGCAGAAGGTCGGCGAGGTGGCCGCCAACATCCGCAAGCTGCGCAAGCCCGACCCCTACAAGGGCAAGGGTGTTCGCTACCAGGGTGAGCAGATCCGCCGCAAGGCTGGAAAGGCTGGTAAGTAGTCATGGCAGTTGGCGTCAAGATCAGGCGAGGCGCGGGCTCGAAGAGCGTCAGCCGGGCGCGGCGGCACCTGCGCGTCCGCAAGAAGGTCAGCGGTACGGCGACGCGCCCCCGCCTGGTCGTGAGCCGCTCGTCGCGCCACGTCTTCGTCCAGGTCGTCGACGACGCGGTCGGCCGCACCGTCGCGTCCGCCTCGACCATGGAGGCCGACGTGCGCGGCCTCGAGGGCGACAAGACCGCCAAGGCCCGCAAGGTCGGCGAGATCGTCGCCCAGCGGGCGAAGGACGCCGGCGTCGAGGCGGTCGTCTTCGACCGCGGCGGCAACCGCTTCCACGGGCGCGTGGCGGCCATCGCCGAGGGTGCCCGCGAGGCAGGGCTGTCGGTCTGATGGCTCCCGTGCTCCTGACCGGACGGAACAACGAGATGAGGAACATCTGATGCCTGGACCACAACGCCGCGGAGCCGGTGCCGGCGGCACCGACAGCGGGCGTCGCGACAGGCGTGACCGCCGTGACGGCGCCGGTGCCGCGGAGAAGACGGCGTTCGTCGAACGTGTCGTCGCGATCAACCGGGTCGCCAAGGTCGTGAAGGGCGGCAGGCGCTTCAGCTTCACCGCGCTGGTCGTCGTCGGCGACGGCGACGGCTCGGTGGGCGTCGGCTACGGCAAGGCCAAGGAGGTGCCGGCCGCGATCGCCAAGGGCGTCGAGGAGGCCAAGAAGCACTTCTTCAAGGTCCCCCGCATCCAGGGCACGATCCCGCACCCCATCCAGGGCGAGAAGGCCGCGGGCGTCGTCCTGCTCAAGCCTGCCTCTCCCGGTACCGGCGTCATCGCCGGCGGCCCGGTGCGCGCGGTGCTCGAGTGCGCGGGCGTCCACGACGTGCTGTCCAAGTCGCTCGGCTCGTCCAACCCGATCAACATCGTGCACGCGACGGTGGCCGCTCTGCGTGGCCTCGAGCGTCCCGAGGCGGTCGCTGCCCGTCGAGGCCTGCCGCTCGAGGACGTCGCGCCCGCCGCGCTGCTGCGGGCCCGTGCCGGGACGGGGTCCTGATGCCGCGGCTGAAGGTCACCCAGACCCGGTCGGGCATCGGTGGCAAGCAGAACCAGCGCGACACGCTGCGCAGCCTCGGGCTCAAGCGGCTGCACGACGTCGTCGTCAAGGAGGACCGCCCCGAGATCCGTGGCATGGTCAACACGGTCTCCCACCTGGTCACCGTCGAGGAGGTCGACTGACCGTGTCGAACAAGGAACAGCCGCTCAAGGTCCACCACCTGCG
>JBOGDY010000145.1:0-6021 GCA_050742955.1 Actinomycetes bacterium
CCGCGGAGGCGGTCGGCTGGGCGCCGGTGCCGGTGCCGCTGCCGACCTACGTCAGCAAGCCGATGGCCGCGCGGCCGAGCCGGCCCATCGACCTCACCGTGCCCGGCGCCTGGATCAACGCACCGTCGGTGCCGCTGCTGTCCGAGGAGCCGTTCGACCAGACGGCGGGCAGGGACGGGGACGGCGGTGGGGCGCCGGCACCGGCGCTGCTCGAGTACGGCGAGGACGAGCTGGACGAGATCATCGAGCGCCGCCGGGCCGTCAACGACTGAGCCGCACGCCCGCGACCGGCTCGGCAGAGCCGCGCGGTTTGGTAGCCTCGGGCGTTTCCACCAGGGGCTGTAGCGCAGCTGGTAGCGCACCTCGTTCGCAACGAGGGGGTCAGGGGTTCGAGTCCCCTCAGCTCCACCCATTCCTCATCCCGGTGGCTCACCACGGCCAGTCCTGTCGCCCAGGCCGAACGCATCGGAAAGACGCATGGGCCGAGGCGGGCCCGGCACCGGCGGAGGCGCCGAGGGCTCCAGAGGAGAAGGCTGAGCGGCGAGCAGCCACCTGCCGACCACGTCGTCGCCTTCAGCAAGCACGGCGCCGAGGACCGCAGAGCCGATCACCAGGAACGCGAACCCGGTGAACCAGGTCACGAAGGCCAGGGCGATCCCGAACGAACCGAACTGTTCGTACTGCTTGGCTATCACTCGTGGCATCCACAGTGACGCCACCAGCGTGTAGGCCCAGCCGCCGACACCCGTCAAGAGCGCGGTGGGCAACAGCGGCCGCCAACGGACCTCCCCCCGCAGCATCAGCCTGGCTGTCCACCACCAGGCCAGGACCGCAGCGGCAACCCCGAGCACCCATACCGTGACGGCGCCCGGCGGCCCAGCGACCACCCGGCGGACCGAGCCCAGCAGCAGGACCAGAACGAGCACGCCGCCGACCCATGCTGCCCCTCGGCCCTTGTTGCGTACCCCACCACCTGCCGGACGGCGCCACGCACGCAGGTAGACGCGCTGCAGCGCGGTGGTGAAGGAGACCGCGAACGCGACGACCAGCACGCTGCCGATCACGCCGGTGGCTGCTCGCGTCTCGTCGGGGGATGCGAACGCCTGCTTCACGGTCGAGAAGGCCTCGCCGCCGATGCCGAACCGAACGGCGATCGCGTCCAGGATGGACCTGCGGGCCTCTGGCGGTGCCAGTGCCGCGGCCACGATGAGCAGGGGAAAGAACGACACAAAGGCCTTTGCCGCCAACGCAACCGACCGGTCGACGAACTCGACTTCCAGGAGTCGGGCCCCGAACCGACCCACCACCGTGCTCTCCAGGCGCAGGGCGTGGCCGTGTGCGGCTCGCCGTGCACGGTCGGTCCGCCCCGGACCGGCAGGTCCGCTTGCGTGCTCGCTCACGGCGAGGGAGTCAACCGGTTAGCAACAACGGATACAAGACGTGGCCTGACCCGAGCCGGGTCGCCGCAGTCTTCGCGAGTGATCCCCGGCCACTGGACTCTACCGATCATGACGACCGCGGGGTTAGGTTTCGTCCCATCCGCCCGGGTTCGGGGCATAGAGGCCGGGTTGACCTACATGGAGGTCGTTGTGAACTCTCTGTCCCGCCGCCGTGCAGCACTGACCGTGCTCGCGGCGTCCTCGCTCGTGGCCTCGGTCGCGGTGGCCACCCCGGCCGCGGCCAGCCCAGAAGGTGACATCGCCACCGTCACCAGGACGGTCACCCTCAAGGGGCTGCTCAAGCACTCGGACCGGTTCCAGGCCATCGCCGACGCCAACGGCGACAACCGCGGGTCCGGGCTTCCCGGCTATGACGCCAGCGCCGCCTATGTCGCGAGCAAGATGCGCGGCGCCGGTTATGACGTCACGGTGCAGCCGTTCGACTTCCCGTACTTCGAGGAGTTCGGCTCGACCTTCCAGCAGACCGCGCCGACCGCGACGACGTATGTCGACGGCGAGGACTACGACCTCATGGACTACTCCGGGGCCGGGGACGTCACCGCCCCGGTGGTTGGTGTGGACCTCAACCTCACACCGCCGCGCGCCTCCACCTCGGGCTGTGAGCCGGCTGACTTCCAGGACGCGGCGGGGGCCAGCACGGTGACCGGCAAGATCGCGCTCGTGCAGCGAGGCACCTGCACGTTCGGGCAGAAGGTGGCCAACGCCGAGGCGGCCGGCGCAATCGGCGCGGTCGTGATGAACCAGGGCAACGGTGACCCGGTCGTGAACACCGACCGGTACGAGTTGTTCGCGGGCACCCTCGGCGGGCCGGTCGGCATCCCGGCCGTCTCGGTGTCCTACTTCACCGGCGAGGAGTTCGCCAACACCGCCGGGCTGGAGCTGCGGATCCAGGCCGACACCACCTCGGAGATCCGCTCCACCTCCAACGTCTTCGCACAGTCCAAGCGCGGGCGCACCGACAACGTGGTGATGGCCGGCGCGCACCTGGACTCCGAACCGGACACCACCGGCATCAACGACAACGGCTCCGGGTCCGCGGCGCTGCTCGAGATCGCCATCAAGATGTCGAAGCTCAGGACCCCTAACGCCGTTCGGTTCGCGTGGTGGGGCGCCGAGGAGGCGGGCCTGCAGGGCTCGAACTTCTACATCAACACGCTGCCCGTGGTGCAGCGGGCCGACATCGCGATGTACCTGAACTTCGACATGATCGCCTCCCCGAACTACACGTTCGGCGTGTACGACGGGGACGACTCCGCGCAGGAGGGGTCGGGTCCCGGCCCGGCCGGCTCGGCAGCAATCGAGGACGTCTTCGAGGCGTTCTTCGCCGACCGTGACGAGCCCACCAAGGCGTCGGACTTCACCGGCCGCTCGGACTACGGCCCGTTCATCGCCGTCGGCATCCCCGCCGGCGGGCTGTTCACCGGTGCGGAGACGATCAAGACCGCTGCCGACGTCACCCTGTGGGGCGGGCTCGCCGGGGAGCAGATGGACGTCTGCTACCACGACCCCTGCGACAGCCTCACGCCTGAGCAGGACAACGCGCCGGCTGGCGTGCACGACGCGCTCGCCGCGACCGGGTACGACCTGTACGGCAACCTGAACACCTACGCGTTCGACGTGAACGCCGACGCCGTCGCAACGGCCATCGTGACGTTCGCGCACGACACGTCCACGGTGAACGGGGACGCCGGGACCGCGGGCGCACAGGCCTCGGCCACGGCAGCAGGCAAGGGCAACAACGACATTCGCGGGAACGCGAGGAGGTAACACCCCGGCCCGGGAAGGGTCGAA
The DNA here is from genome assembly GCA_050742955.1 of Actinomycetes bacterium. Taxonomy (GTDB): domain Bacteria; phylum Actinomycetota; class Actinomycetes; order JACCUZ01; family JACCUZ01; genus CAWIXB01. The sequence goes on from JBOGDY010000145.1 coordinate 3,252, forward strand.
CACAGGAGGAGGGCCGGGCGGCGTGACCGCCCGGCCCTCTCTTTGGCGTGCCACTCTGGCCCGCCGGTCACCGGCGGTTGACCAGGTGCAACGTGGGCATGACGCTGGACTCATGGCCGGCCTCCCAGTCCGGCCACCGGCCGAGGGGTGCAGGCATGACCATCGAGGGCATCATCGGGGCGATCATCATCGGGCTCGTCATCGGCGCGCTCGGCCGGCTTGTCCTCCCGGGCAAGCAGGACATCCCGATCTGGCTGACCATCGTCGTCGGCATCGCCGCCGCGCTGATCGGCAGCGCGATCGTCGGCTCCCTGCGTGACACCGACGGCGTCGACTGGATCGAGCTGGTCGTCCAGGTCGGCCTGGCCGCCGGCGGCGTGGCATTGGTGTCATCCATGCGGGGCGGCCGCAAGCACCAGGTCTGAGCGGCCCTGGTTCAGGCGGTCAGATCCAGGATCTCCACCACATCCGCTGTGCCCAGTCGGCGTACGGGATGACCTGCGCGGAGAGCACCGGCAGCAGGTAGGCGAAGTTGGCGATCGCGAGCAGGACGTAGGCCCCGGCCGCCGCCGCGCCGTACTGCCGCCGGGCCGGCGACGCGTCGGCCCGGCCCAGCACCATCCCCAGGCACATGGTGATGGCCAGCACCACGTAGGGCACGAACGCCACCGCGTAGAAGGAGAAGATCGTGCGGTCCTGGAACAGGAACCAGGGCAGGTAGCCCCCGGCGATGCCGGCCAGGATCGCGCCGGCCCGCCAGTCCCGCCTCGCGGCCCACAGGTACAGGACCACGAGCAGTGCCAGCACCCCCGCCCACCAGATGGCGGGCGTGCCGAGCGCGGTGATGGCCTGCGAGCACTGGTCGACCGCGCAGCCCATCTCGCCGGACTTGGGGCCCTGGTAGAAGTAGGAGACCGGCCGGGCCAGGACCAGCCAGCCCCACGGGCTGGACCGGTAGGGGTGGTAGGAGTCCAGGTCCGTGTGGAAGCTCCAGGCGTCGGAGTGGTAGTGCCAGAGGCTGCGAAGGGCGTCCGGGACCAGCGCCGACCCCGGGTTGTCCTCGGCCCAGTGGCGGAGGTAGGCGTCGTCGCCGCCGAGGAACCAGCCGGTCCACGACAGCAGGTAGACGCCGGCCGCCACCAGCACCAGCGAGGCGAACGCCGGCGCCGCGTCGCGCAGCAGAGTCCCGAGGAGGGGGCGCCGCGTGCCGGCGCTCTTGCGCGCCCCCCAGTCCCACAGCACCGTCATCAGCCCGAACACGGCGAGGAACCACACCCCGCTCCACTTGGTGGCGCAGGCCATGCCGAGGCAGAGACCGGCCGTCAGCCGCCACGGACGCAGCCCCAGGCCCGGCCCCAGGCGGCTGCTCACGGAGTCGAACGTGTCGGCCAGTCGCTCGCGGGTGCGGTCGCGGTCGACGAGCAGCGCGCCGAACGCGGCCAGCGTCCAGAACATCAGCAGCGGGTCGAGCAGCGCGGCGCGGCTGTGCACGAACGCCAGGCCCTCGACCGCGAGCAGCAGCCCGGCGACGCAGCCGAGCAAGGTCGAGCGGAACAGCCGGCGGCCGATGCGGGCCAGCATGAGCACGGCGAGGGTGCCGGCGAGGGCCACGGCGAACCGCCACCCGAACGGGTTCATCCCGAACAGCCACTCGCCGGACGCGATGGCCCACTTGCCGCCCGGGGGATGCACGACGTAGGACGGGCTGTCGGTGAAGATCCCCTGCAGGTCGCCGGCGAGGATCTTGGCGTTCGCCGGGTCCGGCGCGCCTTCCTTCGACGAGGAGATGTAGTCGTGCTCCACGCCGAACTGCAACAGGGCGTAGGCGTCCTTGGCGTAGTAGGTCTCGTCGAAGATGAACGCCTTGGGGGTGCCGAGCCGCCAGAAGCGGAGCACGCCCGCGACGCCGGCGACAAGCAGCGGCGCGAGCCAGCCCCAGATGCCGTCGTCGGGCATCGGTCGCACGAGACGCTCGCGGACCGACCGACGATCCGCGGTCATCAGCACGCGGCCCATCGTAGGCAGCGCCCTGCGAGGATGGCCGGGTGACCGACCCGACCGGCGTGCTGGTGCTGGCCGGGACCCCGATCGGCGACCCGGCGGACGCCTCGCCCCGGCTGGCCCGTGAGCTCGCGGCCGCGGACGTGGTGGCGGCTGAGGACACCCGGCGGCTGCGCCGGCTCACCGCCGCGCTCGGGGTCGAGGTGGCCGGCCGGGTCGTGTCCTACCACGACGCCAACGAGGCGTCCCGCACCGAGCAGCTGCTGGCGGCCCTGGGGTCCGGGCAGCGGGTCGTGCTGGTGACCGACGCGGGCATGCCGTCGGTCTCCGACCCCGGCTACCGGCTGGTGGCGGCGGCGGTCGACGCAGGGGTGCCGGTGACCGCGGTGCCGGGGCCCTCGGCGGTGCTGACCGCGCTCGTCGTCTCGGGGCTGCCCGTCGACCGGTTCTGCTTCGAGGGCTTCCTGCCGCGCAAGGCGGGGGAGCGGGAGGGGCGGCTGCGGTCGCTGGCTCGGGAGCCCCGCACGATGGTGTTCTTCGAGGCGCCGCACCGGGTGGCGGCGGCGCTGGCCGCGATGGCCGCGGCCTTCGGCCCCGATCGGCCGGCCGCCGTCTGCCGCGAGCTGACCAAGACCTACGAGCAGGTACGCCGGGGCGGGCTCGGCGAGCTGGCGGCCTGGGCCGGGGACGGCGTACGAGGTGAGGTGACCGTCGTCGTGGCAGGCGCCGCGCCCACCCCCGCGGCCGACCCGGCCGACCTGGTGGGGCT
>JBOGDY010000146.1:0-6014 GCA_050742955.1 Actinomycetes bacterium
GCGGAGGCGATCGGGTGATGGAGCGGACGGACTACGCCGCGCTGTCGGACCGCGACCTGCTCCAGCAGCACACCGGCGGAGACGCGGAAGCGTTCGGTGAGCTGGTACGCCGGCACCGGGACCGCCTGTGGGCGGTGGCGCTGCGCACGCTCGGCGATCCGGAGGAGGCCGCGGACGCGGTCCAGGACGCGCTCGTGTCGGTGCTGCGCGCCGGCCGGTCCGGGGCGGCCTTCCGGGGCGACTCGGCCGTCACCACCTGGCTGCACCGCATCGTCGTCAATGCCTGCCTCGACCGGGTTCGCCGCCGGACCTCCCGGCCCACCGACCCGCTGCCGCCCTCCGACCTCCCCGCAACCGGACCCGACCCGGTCGCGTCGCGTGAGGTGTCGCTCGACGTGACCGCCGCGCTCGACCGGATACCGGTCGAGCAGCGGGCCGCTCTGGTCCTGGTCGACATGTACGGCTGGCCGGTCGACGAGGCGGCACGGATCCTCGACGTCCCCGCCGGCACCGTCAAGAGCCGGTGCGCCCGCGGCCGGGCCAGGCTGCTCCCGCTGCTCCGGCCCGACGACGGGAACCCAGCCGGGCGCGGCGGCGTCCCACCACTGACCGAGCCGGTACCCCCGGTGGGGACCACGGTCGACGCCACGGGAGGTGACCAGCGATGAGCTCGAGCACAACCGGCCGCGGCGGGGGCGCGCACCTCGACATCGAGACCTTGGCCGACCTCCAGGAGGAGCTGCTGCCGCCGCCCGAGGCCGCCGCGGCGGCCACCCACCTGGCCGGGTGCGCCTCGTGCCGGAGCGAGCGGGCCGGTCTCGACCGGGTCCGGGCTGCGCTCGAGGAGGCAGGGGACGTGGGCCCGATGCCCGCTGATGTCGCCGCGCGCCTCGACTCCGCCCTGACCGCCTCCCCGGACGCACCCGGGGCCGTGGGCGCGAGCCGCACGGTGACCCCGCTGCAGCGTCCCGTCCCGCGCACCTCGCGCAGTACCCGGCTGCTGCAGGCCGCCGCGGTCCTGGTCCTGCTGCTCGCCGGGGGGGCGATCGGCGTCTCTGCTTTCGTCGGTGAGAGGGCCGACCAGGTCGCCGGCTCCGCTGACGGGGCCGCCGAGGACGCGGCCCCGAAGGCAGCGCCGGGCGAGTTCCCGGTCATCTCCAGCGGCACCGACTACACCGCGGACTCGGTGGTCACCGCCGTACCCCGCCTGCTCGCCTCGACGAGCCGGACCCGATTGAACGCGCCGCAGGAATATTCGACCGATGCCGGTGCGGAGGCCAGCGACCTCCGCGGCGGCAAGCCACTCGCCGACTGCGTGACCAACCTGGCCGAGGGCCCGGTGACCCCTGTGGGGGTCGACCTGGCCGAGTTCAACGGCCGGCCGGCGGCGGTCATCGTGCTGCCGACCCCCGGCGACCCGACCCACGTCGACGTCTACGCCGTGGAGCCGTCCTGCCCCCGCGGCAACTTCCTGCACTTCGCGCGCGTCGCGCGCCCGTAACGCCTGCGGGAATGCCGAGCACCTAGGATCGGTTGATCCCGACAGTCGCCGGGAAGGTTCTGCGCGACCCGTTTGTCCCGTGAAACTCGACCGTGCACGTCGAAAGAGGCGCCCGTCGTGACCGACGTCCGCAACGTGATCATCATCGGCTCCGGCCCTGCCGGCTACACCGCGGCCGTCTACGCCGCGCGCGCGAACCTGCGCCCGCTCGTCTTCGAAGGCTCGGTGACGGCGGGTGGCGCGCTCATGACCACGACCGACGTGGAGAACTACCCGGGCTTCCCCGACGGCGTGATGGGGCCGGACCTGATGGACCACTTCCGCAAGCAGGCCGAGCGGTTCGGCGCCGAGCTGGTCACCGACGACGTCACCGCGGTCGACCTGACCGGTGAGGTCAAGGTGGTGACCGACGGTGCCGGCAACGAGCACCGGGCGCGGTCGGTGGTCATCGCGACCGGTTCCGGCTACCGGGAGCTGGGCCTGCCGAACGAGAAGCGGCTGTCCGGGCACGGCGTGTCATGGTGCGCCACCTGCGACGGGTTCTTCTTCCGCGACCAGGACATCGTGGTGGTCGGTGGCGGCGACACGGCCGTCGAGGAGGCCACCTTCCTCACCCGCTTCGCGCGCAGCGTGACTATCGTCCACCGCCGCGACAGCCTGCGCGCGTCCAAGATCATGCAGGACCGTGCCTTCGCGAACGAGAAGATCCGCTTCGAGTGGGACACCGAGGTCGTCGACGTGCACGGCGAGCAGAAGGTCACCGGCGTCCGCCTGCGCAACGTCAGGACCGGTGCGGAGTCCGACCTCGAGGTGACCGGGCTGTTCGTCGCCATCGGTCACGATCCACGCAGCGACCTCTTCGAGGGTCAGGTCCGCCGGGACGACGAGGGATACATCCTCGTCGACGCTCCCTCCACCCGCACCAACCTCGTCGGCGTCTTCGCCTGCGGCGACGTCGTCGACCACGTCTACAGGCAGGCCGTGACCGCTGCGGGCACCGGTTGCGCGGCCGCCCTCGACGCCGAGCGCTACCTGACCTCGCTCGAGGACGCCGTGCTGACCGGCGAGCCCGCGCAGGCGGTCCAAGCGGTCAACGTCAACGCCTGAACGCGACACCACACCAGACCCGCAAGACCAACGTCTCCTGATCGAAAGGAACCACCGTGGGCGCCCGATCCGTCACCGACGCCACCTTCACCGCCGACGTACTGCAGAACGACAAGCCCGTCCTCGTCGACTTCTGGGCCGAGTGGTGCGGCCCGTGCCGCCAGGTGTCGCCGATCCTCGAGGAGATCGCCGGCGAGCACGCTGACAAGATCGACATCGTGAAGGTGAACGTCGACGAGAACCCGAAGACCGCCGCGCAGTACGGCATCACCTCGATCCCGACGATGAACGTCTACCAGGGCGGCGAGGTGGTGAAGAGCATCGTCGGCGCGAAGCCGAAGGCCATTTTGCTGCGCGACCTCGAGGCGTTCATCTGACCCACGAGAGACGACGCCCGTACGCCGGGGCGAGCTCCATCCGAGCCCGCCCGTTGCGTCCCGGCCGGGTCGGGGTAGGGGACGGCTAGCATGTCCAGTCCCGCCCCGGGGTGCGGCCGAGCGACGCAGCCCGGGCACCCGACCCAGCGCCGCTCTCCCACTGGCCTGCGAGGAGTCGTCCGCTCATGTCCCTTGAGCGCACCTACCGACACGGCGACGCCGGGCCGGCCGTCGCCGAGATAAGGGCCAAGCTGCAGGTCCTCGAGCTGCTGGTGAAGAACGACCCGCTCGAGGACCCCACGTCCGCCGAGTTCGACGAGGCGACCGACCGCGCTGTCCGGGCCTTCCAGCAGCAACGGGGCATCACCGCCGACGGCATCGTCGGAGCCAAGACCTACCACGCCCTCGAGGAGGCACGCTGGCGCCTCGGCGACCGGATCCTGATGTTCCTGCCGGCTCGGCTGCTGGCCGGCGACGACGTCGCCGCCCTGCAGCAGCGGCTGCTCGACATGGGCTTCGACTGCGGCCGCGTCGACGGCCTGTTCGGCATCGAGACCGAGCAGGCCATGCGGGAGTTCCAACGCAACGTCGGGATCGTCGCCGACGGCACCTGCGGCCCGGCGTCGTTCAAGGCGCTGAACCAGCTGACCCGCACCGTCGTCGGTGGACGGCCGCACGCGATGCGGGAGACGGAGGCCATCAGCCGCGCCGGGCCCACGCTGTCGGGCAAGCTGGTGATCGTCGACCCCGGGCACGGCGGGGGTGACCCGGGGGTCGGCGGCCATGGCATCGACGAGGCCGCGCTGGTCTACGACCTCGCCTCCCGGGTCGAGGGCCGCCTCACTGCCACCGGCAGCTCTGCCTACCTGACCCGGGGCCCCGACGGTCGCCTCGACGAGACAGAGCGAGCCAACTTCGCCAACGCGGCCGGTGCCGACCTGCTGCTCTCGTTGCACATCGACGCGCATCGCAACCCTTTGGCGTCCGGGTGCGCCACCTTCTACTACGGCAGCGACAGGATCGGGCACCACTCGACGGTCGGCGAACGATTCGCCGATCTCGTGCAGAAAGAAGTGTGCGCACGCACAGATCTCTTGAACTGTCGTTCGCACCCGAAGACCTGGGACCTGCTCCGCCGCACCCGGATGCCGGCCGTACGGGTCGAGGTGGGCTACGTCACCAACCCCGGGGATGCCGCCAGGCTCTCGGATCCCGCCTTCCGGGACGTGGTCGCCGAGGCGGTCGTGGCGGCGGTGCAGCGGCTCTACCTGCCCGCCGACGAGGACGCCGAGACCGGCAGCCTGCGGATCCCCGCGCTGCGCCGGTAGGCCGGCGACGGGTCACCGTCGCGCGCCGGTCCTCACACCGGACGGAAGACCGGCTCCGGGTTCATCGAGCCCAGGAGCCGCTCGAGGGCGACCTCGACGTCCTCGCGCCATGACAGTGCGTTCTTCAGCTCCAGGCGCAGCCGGGGAACCCGGTGATGGGGCCGCACGGTCTTGAAGCCCACCGCGAGCAGGTAGTCGGCCGGGACCAGGCAGGTCGGCGCATCCGCGCGCGGGTGCGGGCTGCCCTCTACCGGAACCGGCACGGACCCGAACGCCTCGATGGCCTTGATCCCGCGGCGGGAGAGGTCCTTGGCGGCCCCCTGGAGCATCATCCGGCCGATGCCACCGCCGCCCACCTCGGGCAGCACGTATGCGGTCATGAGCAGGACGGCGTCCCCCGACACCGGAGACGTGGGGAAGGCCAGGCTGCGCGGGACGTGCACGGGCGGCGCGTAGAGGATGTAGCCGGCCGGCAGCGAGTCGACGTAGACGATCTTGCCGCACGAACCCCAGTCGAGCAGCGTGGCCGAGACCCATGCCTCCTTCTCCAGGGCGGGGTCGCCGGCCGCCTCGGCGTGCTGGCGGGCGATCGGGTCCAGCTCCCAGAAGACGCACCGGCGGCAACGGCGGGGCAGGTCGTCGAGGTTGTCCAGCGTGAGGTTGGCCAGCCGCCTGGACACGTGCACCTCCTCCGCGCCGCGTCGCCGCCGACCGGGCGAGGTCATGCTAATCGCCGCGCGGGCGGGCGCATAGAGGCAGCGCCAGGCCGGAGGGCGGCCGGATGCTGGGGACGATCAATCGATATGTCGACCTGTCGCCCTGCGGCGGAGGCCGCCTGGGGGACCCGCCGCCCTTCGGCAGACGCCGCCTGCTCAGGCCTGGAGGGCCTCTTCCTGGTCCTCCGTGAGGTCGACCGGCTCCGTCTCGGGGCTCATCAGGGCCACGATCCGCTCGAGGTCGTCGATGGACCCGAACTCCACCACGATCCGTCCCTTGGACCGGCCCAGGTCGACCTTGACCCGCGTCTCGAACCGGTCCGACAGCCGGGTGGCGAGGATCTCGAGCTTGGGAGCGACCGGCTTCTTGGGCCGGACCCGCCGTTCCTTGGCGGGCTCGGCGCCCAGCGAGACGATCTCCTCGACCGTTCGGACCGACATCCCCTCGGCCACGACCCGTTGCGCCAGTCGTTCCTGCGCCGCCCCGTCCTCGAGGCCTAGCAGCGCCCGGGCGTGGCCGGCTGAGAGCACCCCGGCGGCCACCCGCCGCTGCACGGCCGGCGGCAGTTTCAGCAGCCGGATGGTGTTGGTGATCTGCGGGCGGGACCGGCCGATCCGGCCGGCGAGCTGGTCGTGGGTGCAGCCGAAGTCCTGGAGCAGCTGGTCATAGGCCGCGGCCTCCTCCAGCGGGTTGAGCTGGCAGCGGTGCAGGTTCTCCAGGAGCGCGTCGCGCAGCAGCACGTCGTCGTCGGTGGAGCGGACGATGGCCGGTACGACGGGGAGGCCCGCCTCCTGCGCGGCCCGCCAGCGGCGCTCGCCCATGATGAGCTCGTAGCGGTCCTCGCCGTTGGGTCGGACCACGATCGGCTGCAGGAGGCCGATCTCGCGGACCGAGTGCACCAGCTCGGCCATGGCCTCCTCCTCGAAGACCTGCCGGGGCTGACGAGGGTTGGGCGTGATGGCCCCGACCGGGATCTCGGCGAAG
>JBOGDY010000147.1:0-6007 GCA_050742955.1 Actinomycetes bacterium
GGACCCCGAGTGGGATGTCGACGTCCACCTTCTGCAGGTTGTGCGTCGACGCGCCACGGACCTCCAGCGCGCCGGACGACGTACGCACCGACTCCTTGAGCGACGCCCGGTCGTCGAGGTGGCGGCCAGTCGTGGTGTCGCTCTTCCGTAGCCCCACGACGGTGCCCTCGAAGCAGACCGTGCCGCCCTCCGCGCCGGCGCCCGGGCCGAGGTCGACGACGTGGTCGCCGATCGCAATGGTCTCCGGCTTGTGCTCCACCACGAGCAGGGTGTTGCCCTTGTCCCGCAGCTGCAGCAGCAGCTGGTTCATCCGCTCGATGTCGTGCGGGTGCAGGCCGATCGTGGGCTCGTCGAACACGTATGTGACGTCGGTGAGCGACGACCCGAGATGGCGGATCATCTTGGTGCGCTGCGACTCTCCCCCGGACAACGTCCCCGCCGGCCGGTCGAGCGAGAGGTAGCCGAGCCCGATCTCCGCGAACGAGTCGAGCAGGTGCTGGAGCCCGGCGAGCAGGGGGGCCACCGATGGCTCCTCGAGCGCGCGGACCCAGTCGGCCAGGTCGCTGATCTGCATCGCGCAGACGTCGGCGATGTTCTTCCCCTTGATCTTCGACGACCTGGCCTCCTTGCTGAGCCTGGTGCCGCCGCACTCGGGACACTTCGCGAAGGTGATCGCTCGCTCGACGAAGGCGCGAACGTGCGGCTGCATCGCCTCGACGTCCTTGGAGAGCATCGACTTCTGGATCTTCGGGATCACGCCCTCGTAGGTGAGGTTGATGCCCTCCATCTTGATCTTGGTCGGCTCCCGGTAGAGGAGGTCGTTCAGCTCCCGTTTCGTGAATTTCTTGATCGGCTTGTCCATGTCGAAGTAGCCGGAGCCGCTGAAGATGCGGCCGTACCAGCCGTCCATGCTGTAGCCGGGGATCGTCAGCGCGCCCTCGCTCAGGGACTTGCCGTCGTCGTACAGCGCGGTGAGGTCGAAGTCGGAGACCGAGCCCATCCCCTCGCAGCGCGGGCACATGCCGCCCTGGTAGACCACGTTGCGCACCACGTTCTTCTCGACCCGGCCGGACTTCTCCGTGCTCATCACCCCGCTCGCCGTCCGCGTCGGGACGTTGAACGAGAAGGCCGTCGGCGAGCCGATGTGCGGCTTTCCGAGCCGGCTGAAGAGGATGCGCAGCATCGCGTAGGCGTCGGTAGCGGTGCCGACCGTGGACCGCGGGTTCGAGCCCATCCGCTCCTGGTCGACGATGATCGCCGTCGTCAGGCCCTCCAGGTGATCGACCTCCGGGCGCGACAGCGTCGGCATGAAACCTTGCACGAAGGCGCTGTAGGTCTCGTTGATCAGCCGCTGCGACTCCGCGGCGATCGTGCCGAATACCAGCGAGCTCTTGCCCGAGCCGGAGACGCCGGTGAACACCGTCAGCCGGCGCTTCGGCAGCTCGACGCTGACGTCCTTGAGGTTGTTCTCGCGGGCGCCCTGCACGCGGATCAGGTCGTGGATGTCAGCACCGCGCGGCTCGGACGCCTGCGCCTTGGTCTTCGGGGGCATGCGCGCCGCAGCTCCTTGGTTCGTGCGATCGCGGGCAGGGTCAGTCTTCGGAAAGCTCCGCGAACTCCCGCTTGGTGTTCTTGTACCAGCCCATTCCCTTGAGGGGGTGCTTCCACCGACCCTTCATCTGGTTCAGAGCCTCCTCGTGGGTCGCGTCGCCCCCGGAAACCGCTTCCCTGAGGTGCTTGTCCTGCGCCTTGATCACCTCGTCAGCGGTACTGCCACGGAGCTGGAGATCGCAGGCTCCACCAAGCTGCTTGCAGGTCATCGTCTTCATGAGTCTGTCTTCCTGTTCCGAGTGAGAGGGATGTCGGCTCAGCGCAGCTGCTGGATGCGAACCTGGTTGCCGGCGGGATCGCGGAAGGCGCAGTCACGGGCGCCGTAAGGCTGCTCCATCGGCTCCTGGATGACCTCGGCCTCGCTGGCCTGGACGCGCTCGAAGGTGCCGTCGAGATCGTTGGTGGCCAGCAGGATCCAGCCGTACGTGCCCTTGGCCATCATCTCGACGACGGTGCGGCGCTCGTCCTCGGTGATGCCGGGGTCGGCGGCTGGCGGCGCCAGCAGGATGGAGATGTCGGGCTGGTCCGCCGGACCGACGGTGATCCAGCGCATCTTGCCCTCGCCGAAGTCGCTGCGCACCTCGAAGCCCAGGACGTCGCGGTAGAAGCTCACGGAGGCGTCCGGGTCGTCGTGCGGCAGGACCGTGGTGTGAATGCTGAGGTTCATGCCGGTCACGCTAGTTGCCGCCGGGGCGCCGCCGCTTCTCGATTCCTGATCGGTCTCGTCACCTGTTTCGCCACACAGGGCGGCATGCCCGCCGTCGTGTGCGCACCGTCGCGCCGGTAGACGCTGGGCGGCGCACCGACCAGCTCGGTGAAGCGCGTGCTGAACGTCCCCAGCGACTGGCAGCCGACCGCGAAGCAGACCTCGGTGACGCTGAGGTCACCCCGACGCAGCAGCGCCATCGCGCGCTCGATGCGCCTCGTCATCAGATAGCCGTACGGCGACTCGCCGTAGGCGAGCCGGAACTGGCGGCTGAGATGCCCGGCCGACATGTGCGCGCCGCGTGCAAGCGCCTCCACGTCCAGCGGCTGCGCGTACTCCCGGTCGATCCGGTCGCGGACCCGGCGCAGCCGTGCGAGATCGCGCAAGTGCTGCGCCGCGGCGGGACCGATGGTCACCTGCGAGATCGTGCCACGCCGCGTCGGAGTTGCCCAGCGCCGCGGATCCGGCGCCGGGTGGGTGACCGCGGGTAGTCCAGACGGGCGACGCCTGGTCCGGGGCCGGCCACACAGACTGTCAAGAAGACGGCGGGACCACCCGACGTTCACATAGCGTCCTGTGTCTGGTCTGCCTATTTCCCTGGGGTCTGTCAGTAGTGCGTCTTCCCTCCCTGTCCGCCGGCCCGGCGCGCCGACCGATGCTGGTACTGGCCGTGCTCGGGGGGCTGCTGCTGTCTTCTGCGCCGGTGGCGCGCGCCGAGCCCAGCGCCGACCAGCTCCGCGCGCAGCAGCACAAGGCGGCCCGGCTCGACGCGCGGGCCAGCGACCAGGCGGCCGACACCGCCGACGCCAGGACCCGGCTCCGGCGGCTCGCCGAGCTGGCCGGCCGGGCACTGGACGCCTACGTGACCGCTCGGGACCAGGCGCGCGAGGCCTACGTCGAGGAGCGGGCGCAGCGCGACCGGCACGAGGAGGCCGAACGGGTCGCACGAATCGAGCGCGACAACCTGGGCAGGTTCGCATCCGCCACCTACCGCAATGGCGGGTCCGCCGGAAACCTCGCCGTCCTCAGTGCCTTGCTGGAGGCGGACAGCGTCACCGAGATGGGCCGCATGACCGCCGACCTGAAGTGGGTCGGTTCCCAGCAGAGCTTCTCCGTCGACCGGCTGGTTGCCGCCGAGCGGACCGCCAGCGAAGCCGCAACCGCAGCGGCGGAGGCCGCCGACCGGGCCGCCACGGCCCGCGCCAAGGCAGAGGACGCCAAGCGCCGAGCCGACAGCCTCGTCGCCCAGCAGCAGTCCCTGGTCCGCGAGATGGCGGCCAAGGCAGCGCAGACCAAGCGGGCCGCCCGGGACGCCCGGGCCGTGGCCGCGCGCATGGCAGAGGCACGCCGGATCGCCGAGCAGCGACGCATCGCGGCGGCGCGTAGCGCCGAGCAGCAGCGGCTGGCGGCGCTTCGCGCCGGGAGCGTGGGTCCGGGCACCTGCCAGGTGACCGACACCGCCGGCTACTGCAACGGTCAACTCCCTCCCTCCGCGCTGAGCCCGCTGTGGGGTGCGGCGGGCCACATGCTGCGGCCGGATGCCGCAGCTGCCTTCAACCGCATGAGCCGGGCCTACGCCAGGGCCTTCGGCCGCCCGATCCTGGTCACCGACTCGTACCGCTCCTTCCCGATGCAGCAGGTCTGCACGGCCAACAAGGGGTCGCTGTGCGCGACGCCGGGGACCTCCAACCACGGCTGGGGCACCGCGGTCGACCTCGGCGACGGGGTCAACTCGTTCTCGACCCCCACACACGCGTGGATGAAGGCGAACGCCCCGCGGTTCGGCTGGTTCCTGCCCGGCTGGGCCGACCTCGGCGGCAGCAAGCCCGAGCCGTGGCACTGGGAGTTCGGCGGCTGAGCGCGGCTCCCCCCTCCCCTACCCTGGCCCGATGCGGCCCCCGCTCCCCCGGTTCGCGTTCCTCGACCACGACGGGCCGATCGCCTTCGCCCACCGCGGCGGCGCGGGTCATGGGACGGAGAACACCCTGGCCGCCTTCGCCCACGCCGTCGGCCTCGGCTACCGCTACCTCGAGACGGACGTGAACGCCACCGCCGACGGCGTGCTGCTCGCCTTCCACGACCGCACCCTGGACCGGGTCACCGGGCACCGGGGCAGGGTCGCCGACCTGCCTTACGCGGCGGTCCGGGGCACCACGGTCGGCGGCGGCGGGACGATCCCGACCCTCGAGGAGCTGCTCGGGAGCTGGCCGGACGTGCGGGTGAACGTCGACGTCAAGCACGCCTCGGCGGTCGGGCCCCTGGTGGAGGTCGTCCGCCGCACGAACGCGCTGGACCGGGTCTGCGTCGCCGCGTTCTCCGAGGCGCGGGTCGCCGCCGTACGCCGTGCCCTCGGCCCCCGCCTGTGCACCGCCCTCAGCCCGCGTGGGGTGGCCCGGCTGCGCGCCGCCGCCACCCATCGGCGCCTGGAACGGCTGACCCCGGGCGGCGTGCCGTGCGCGCAGGTCCCCGACCGGGTCGGCCCGCTGAGGGTCGTCACACCCGGGCTGGTCGACCTCTCGCACCGACGCGGCCTGCACGTCCACGTGTGGACGGTCGACGACGCCGCGGAGATGCGCCGGTTGCTCGACCTCGGGGTCGACGGCATCATGACCGACCAGCTCGACACTCTCCGTGATGTTCTGATCACCCGGGGTCAATGGCCGACCGGGTGATCCATGGCCCGACCCGGCCCTGGTCCTGGTATGGGTTCGGGTTCGCCCCGCGCGGGAATCCTGGGTACGGCCGCGACGTTGACACCACAACAGGAGCGACGATCCGGACCGGGGGGCGAGGCCTCCAGTCGCCACGGGGAAAACCTCAGATGACCAGGGAAGGACTCACCATGGCTGAGCGAGCGCTGCGAGGCTCGCGCCTGGGTGCCCAGAGCTACGAGACGGACGCCGGCGTGGACATGGCTCCGCGCCAGAGCGTGACCTACGACTGCCCCCGGGACCACCGGTTCACGATGCCGTTCTCCCTCGAGGCGGACGTGCCCGACGTGTGGGAGTGCACCGTCTGCGGCGCCGAGGCGCTGCGGGTCGACGGCACCCGGCCGGAGCCGAAGAAGGGCAAGGCGATCCGCACCCACTGGGACATGCTGCTCGAACGGCGTACCGTGAAGGAGCTCGAGGTCCTGCTCGCCGAACGGCTCGAGCATCTGAGGGCAGGTCCGGGGACCAAGGCGGGCGCCGCCAACGGCCGGAGCCAGCGCAAGAGCGCCTGACCGGAGAGCGAACGAGACGCCCGGGTCGCGTCGTTACCCCCCGGCGGCGCGACCCGGGTCCTCGGTGGGGCCGGAGCCGTCCGAGTCACCCGAGCCGGTGTCGCCGGGCCGAAGGACCTCACCGGGCACGACCCTCCCCGTCGTACCGGACCCGGGCCGGTGCCGGGCGACCTGGGTCGCCCGGCGGGCGAGGTACCACGCCACCAGCCGACGCGCCAACGGGCGGGTGAGCGGCAGGACCAGCAGGAACCCGGCGATGTCGGTGACGAAACCCGGTGCCAGCAGCAGCGTCCCACCGATCAGCACCAGCGCTGCGTCCGCGAGCTCACCGCTCGGCAGGCGCCCCGAGGCGGCCCCGGTGCGCAGCGCCAACCATGCCCGCCGCCCCTCCCGCTTGACCAGCCACGCGCCCAGGGCGCTCTCGACCAGCAGCAGCACCACCGTGGGCAGGGCCCCGATCTCCTGCC
>JBOGDY010000148.1:0-5993 GCA_050742955.1 Actinomycetes bacterium
GTCCGCGCCCTGCTGCGCCGCGGCGGCGAGCCCGTCCGGCTCGAGCGGCGGGTGCGCCGCGTGCGTCCGCGGCGGCTGGTCCTGGTGGTGGACGTGAGCGGCTCGATGCAGCCCTACGCCGACGCGTTCCTGCGGTTCGCCCACGCCGCCGCCCGCCGCCGACCGGGCACCGAGGTCTTCACACTCGGCACCCGACTGACCCGCGTGACCCGCGAGATCGCCGGTCGCGACCCGTCGGCCGCGCTCGCCGCAGTTGCCGGCGCCGTTCCCGACTGGAGCGGCGGCACCCGGCTGGGTGAGCTGGTCAAGGCCTTTCTCGACCGATGGGGGCAGCGGGGCATCGCCCGCGGGGCCGTGGTCGTCATCGCCTCCGACGGATGGGAGCGTGGCGAGGCGACCCTGCTCGCCGAGCAGATGGTGCGGCTGCACCGGCTGGCCCACCGAGTGGTCTGGGCCAACCCGCACCGCGGCAAGCCCGGCTACGCCCCGATGACCGCCGGCATGTCGGCCGCCCTTCCGCACGTCGACGCGTTCGTCGACGGTCACTCGGTGGCAGCCTTGGAGCGCCTGGCCACGGTCATGTCGGGAGCCGCGGATGCATGACGTCATCGAGCAGGTCGCGACCTGGTACGCCGAGGGCGACCGGTTCGCTCTTGCCACCGTCGTGGGCACCTGGCTCAGTGCCCCCCGCCAGCCGGGCGCCGCCATGGCGGTCACCGCGAGCGGCGAGCCGGTCGGCAGCGTCTCCGGTGGCTGCGTCGAGGGCGCGGTCTACGAGCTGGGCCACGAGGTGATGACGACCGGTGAGGCCGTGCTGCAGCGCTACGGCGTCAGCGACGACGACGCCTTCGCCGTCGGGCTCACCTGCGGGGGCATCATCGACATCTTCGTCGAGCCCGTCGACGCGTCCACCTTCCCGGAGCTCCCCGACGTCGTCTCCTCGGTGCGTGCGCACGAACCGGTCGCCGTCGCGACCGTCATCGACGGACCGGGCCGGGTCGGTGGGCACCTGGCGGTCTGGCTCGACCGCGTCGCGGGCAGCCTGGGCAGCGACCGGCTGGACGCAGCGGTCACCGACGACGTTCGCGGCATGCTCGACCACGGGGCCACCGGCGTGCTCCACGTCGGCCCCGACGGCGAACGGCGCCAGGACGAGCTGAGCGTCTTCGTGCAGTCCTTCGCCCCGCCACCCCGGATGCTCGTCTTCGGCGCCATCGACTTCGCCGCGGCTGTCGCCCGGGTCGGCAAGTTCCTCGGCTACCGCGTCACCGTCTGCGACGCGCGCGGCATCTTCGCGACCACCAAGCGGTTCCCAGAGGCCGACGAGGTCGTGGTCGAGTGGCCGCACCGCTACCTGCAGTCCACCGCGGTCGACTCGCGCACGGTGATCTGCGTGCTGACCCATGACCCCAAGTTCGACGTCCCGCTGCTCGAGGCGGCGCTGGCCACCGACGCGGCGTACATCGGTGCCATGGGCAGCCGCCGCACGCACGACGACCGGCTGGCGCGGCTGCGCGAGGAGGGCGTCGGCGAGGAGGACCTGGCCCGCATCGCCTCGCCGATCGGCCTGGACATCGGAGCCCGCACCCCCGAGGAGACCGCGGTGTCCATCGCGGCCGAGATCGTGTCCCTGCGGTGGGGCGGCACCGGTGCCCGGCTGGCGAGCACCGAGGGCCCCATCCACAGCGACCCGGGGTGACGCGCATCGCCGGTCTCGTGCTGGCCGCCGGCGAGGGCAGGCGGCTGGGCCGGCCCAAGGCGCTCGTGGAGGTCGGCGGGGAGCGGTGGGTGGACCGGGCGGTGCGGGTGCTGCACGAGGGAGGCTGCGACCTCGTGTACGTCGTGGCCGGCGCGGCAGCCCTCGACCCGCCCGGGGCGACGGTCGTCGAGAACCCCGGCTGGCGGTCCGGCATGGCCTCGTCGCTGAGGTGCGGCCTGGCGGCGCTCGACGACGCGGTGGACCCGGTGGACTCCGTCGTGGTCTCCCTGGTCGACCAGCCGGGCATCGGCGCCCGGGCCGTCACCCGGGTCGTGGATCGTCTCCGTGAGGGGAGGTCGCTGGTCGTGGCGACCTACGACGGTCAGCCGCGCAACCCGGTCGGGATCGCGCGAGCGCTGTGGCCGTCGGTGGCGGCGAGCGCGACCGGCGACGGCGGGGCCCGGGCGTTCATCGCCGGGAACCCGGCCCTGGTGACCCAGGTCGAGTGCGGCGACGTGGCCGACCCGACGGACGTGGACACCCCGTCAGACCTGGAAGGAGAGCTCGATGCGTGACGTGGCGCCGAGGCCTGGGGACCTCGACCCGATCGAGACGGCATCCCGGGACGAGCTGGTCGCGCTCCAGCTCGACCGTCTCCGCTGGAGCCTGCGACACGCCTATGACCACGTGCCGCACTACCGGCAGAGCTTCGACGCCCACGGAGTGCACCCCGACGACTGCCGCAGCCTCGAGGACGTGGCGCGGTTCCCGTTCACGACCAAGCAGGACCTGCGCGAGCACTACCCCTTCGGCATGTTCGCCGTGCCGCGCCGGCAGGTGGCGCGGGTGCACGCCTCCAGCGGTACGACGGGCCGCCCGACCGTCGTCGGCTACACCGCCCGCGACCTCGACACCTGGGCTGACGTGATGGCGCGATCCATCCGCGCCAGCGGGGGACGGCCCGGCGACGTCGTCCACGTCGCCTACGGCTACGGCCTGTTCACCGGAGGACTCGGCGCCCACTACGGCGCGGAGCGGCTCGGCTGCACGGTGGTCCCCGTGAGCGGCGGCATGACCGAGCGCCAGGTCCAGCTCATCAACGACTTCGAACCGGACGTGGTGATGGTGACCCCGTCGTACATGCTCGCGATCGTCGACGAGATGGAGCGGCAGGGCATCGACCCGCGCAGAACGTCCCTGGAGGTCGGCATCTTCGGCGCGGAGCCCTGGACCGAGGACATGCGCCGTGAGATGGAGCAACGGCTCGACATGCACGCGGTCGACATCTACGGCCTGTCGGAGGTGATGGGCCCCGGCGTGGCGAACGAGTGCGCCGAGACCAAGGACGGCCTGCACGTGTGGGAGGACCACTTCTACCCGGAGGTGGTCGACCCGGAGACCGGCGCCGTCCTGCCGGAGGGGGAGCGGGGCGAGCTGGTGTTCACCTCCCTGACCAAGGAGGCGATGCCCGTGGTCCGCTACCGCACCCGTGACCTCACCCGGCTGCTGCCCGGCACGGCCCGGACCATGCGGCGCATGGAGAAGGTCACCGGCCGCAACGACGACATGGTCATCCTGCGCGGCGTCAACCTGTTCCCGACCCAGATCGAGGAGCTGGTCCTACGCACGCCCGGCCTGGCCCCCCACTTCGTCCTCGTGCTCACCAGACCCGGCCGGCTCGACGAGCTGACGGTGCAGGTCGAGTCGCGTCCCGACGTCAGCACCGCCGCACGCGACGCCATCGCGGCCGGCCTGGCCGAACGGGTGAAGCAGACGGTCGGGGCCACCGTGCGCGTCGAGGTCCTCGCGCCCGAGACCTTGGAGCGCTCGGCAGGCAAGGCCCAGCGGGTCAAGGACCTGCGCACGCACAGCGACCGGCCCTGACCGGAGGCGCCCGCTCACCCCTTGGCACCGCACATGCCGGCCGCCGGACCGGCTGCGCGGACCGTGCTGTGGGGGGCATGATCCGTCCATGGTCGTAGCCGGTGGCGCCGCGTCGCCCGAGGGAGTGGGCGCGGCCCCGGCGTACGACCTCGTCGTCGTCAACGCACGCCTGCACGGGCGGGCTGACCCGTGCTCCCTCGGGGTCGTGGGTGACCGCATCGCCGCGGTCGCCGACGGGCCGCTCACCGGCACCACCACGGTCGACGCGCGGGGGCAGCTGGTCACGCCGTCGTTCGTCGACGCCCACCTGCACCTGTGCAAGGTCTACACGTTCACCCGTTTCGGTGACGCGGCGCTGCGCGAGTACACCACCGGCACGATGGGCGGCGCGATGACGTCCATCGAGCTGGCCTCGCAGGTCAAGGACGGCTATGTGGAGGACGTGGTCTACGGGTGTGCACGTCGCGCCGTCCTCGAGGGGCTGCGGCACGGCGTCACCCACGTGCAGGCCTTCGCCGACACCGACACCCGCGCCGGGCTGGAGGGCGTCACGGCGCTGCTGCGGGTGCGCGACGACCTGCGCGGCGTGGTCCGGCTCGACGTGGTCGCCTTCCCGCAGGACGGGCTGCTGCGCGACCCCGGGGCCGAGGACCTGGTGCGGTCCGCGATGGACCTCGGTGCAGACGTGGTCGGCGGCATCCCGTGGATCGAGTACGACGACGAGGCGGCGGCCGAGCACGTGGACCGGATGTGCCGCCTGGCCGCCGACCGCGGCACCCGGGTCGCGATGCTCGTCGACGATGCCGGTGACCCGGCGCTGCGCACGACGGAGATGCTGGCCCGGGCGGCGATCCGGCACGGCCTGGAGGGACGGGTGGTCGCCTGCCACGCGCGCGCAGTCGGCACCTACCCGGAGCCGTCGTTCCGTCGCCTCGTCGGGCTGGCGCGTGACGCCGGCCTCGGGTTCGTGACCGACCCGCACACCGGGCCGCTGCACCTGCGGGCCTTCGACCTGCACGACGCGGGGCTGCCCGTGGCCGTCGGTCAGGACGACATCGAGGACGCCTACTACCCGTTCGGCCGGCACGACATGCTCGAGGTCGCGTTCCTTGCTGGCCACCTGCTCGGCAGCCCGACACTGCAGCGGATGGACGACCTGCTGGGCATGGTCACCACAAGCGCGGCACGCGTCCTCGGCATCGAGGGGCACGAGCTCGCCGTCGGTGCGCCGGCCTCCCTGGTCGTGCTGGACGGCGCGACCACCCACGAGGTGCTGACCCGTCACGCGCCGCCCCGGGTCGTGGTGAGCCGCGGACGAGTCGTCGCCCGCAACGACTCGTCGTCGTGGCTCGCGGACGGGCTCGAGACCACGATTGGCAGTCAGGGCGATCCCTGACGGGGCGGCCGGGCCAACGGGGTCGCCGCTGCCCTACGGTGGGCGCGTGCAGGTGGGATCGCGGACCGAGACGGGCCATGTACGGCGGCGCAACGAGGACGCCCTGATGGTCGAGCCGGGGGCCGGGGTCTTCGCCGTCGCGGACGGACTGGGTGGACATCCGGCGGGTGACGTGGCCAGCGCGTTGGCGGTCCGCACCTTGGCCGCGGCCCTCGCGCCGCCCGCCCTGACAGATGCCGACGACCCCGAGCAGCTGCTGATCTCAGCCATCGAGGGTGCCCACGAGGCCGTCAGGGCCGAGTCCTCCGGCGACCCGAGCCGCATCGGCATGGCCACCACCGTCGTGCTGGCCGCCGTCCACGACGGCCAGGCCTGGGTCGCTCACGTCGGCGACAGCCGCGCCTATGTACTCACTGACGACAAGCTGCGGCAGGTGACCCGCGACCACGGACTGGGCGGCTACGTCACCCAGGCGGTCGGGCTCGACAGCCGCATCGAGCCCAGCACCACGCGGCTGGACCTTCCGGCCGGCTCGCGGCTGCTGCTGTGCACCGACGGGCTGTCCAACATGCTCGACGACGACCAGATCGGCGAGCTGCTCGCCGACGGTGACGCCCAGCAGGCCTGCGACGCGCTGGTGACCTCCGCGCTCGACGCGGGCGGGGTCGACAACGTCACTGTGGTGGTCCTGGCGCCGTAGGCCCGGCGGCCGCGCGACCGCCTTGTTACGAAATCTTCCTGATTGGCCGTGACGCCTGTCACACGCGGTCGTTACCCCACCCGAGACTCGACGAGGGGCGCCGGGCTCGCTGCTTCCCGGAAGGACCACCGCATGCGGAATCGACCTCTCCTCGCCGCCGGTTCGGCGCTGGCCGCTGTGCTCGCACTCTGCCCGGCCGTCGCCCAGGCCAGCATGGACGAGGCGGACCTGCGCGGGCTCGACGGGCCTCGAGCTGCCGCCACCTATGACGTCCGGCGCGCCGCCGACGGCTCCGTCAAGCCCACCAAGGAACA
>JBOGDY010000149.1:0-5943 GCA_050742955.1 Actinomycetes bacterium
GCCGAGCACGGCCGGGTCTGCGAGCAGCAGGCCGTCGGCGGGCCCCTCCGGCGGTGGCGGAGTCCCGTTGAACTTCTCGTCCGCCGCACCGAAGATGGCGTCCCAGCCGCCGAGCTTCCCGGGGATGTAGACGATCGCGGCGATGACGACGATGTAGATCAGGGCGTCCTTGACGAACGCGATCAGCGCGGGTGCGCGCAGCCCGGACTGGTAGGTGTAGACCGCCAGGATGAGGAAGGCGACGATCAGCGGAAGGTCGCCGACGAAGCCCTCGCCCTCGATGCCCATCGTCTTCAGGACGGCCTGGATGCCGACGAGCTGCAGCGCGATGTAGGGCATGGTCGCGACGATCCCGGTCAGCGCAATCACCAGGGCGAGGGTGCTCGAGCCGTGTCGTCCGCGGACGAAGTCGGCGGGGGTCACGTAGCCGTGGCGGTGGCTCACCGACCACAGCCGGATGGCGACGAGGAAGACCATCGGGTAGACCACGATGGTGTAGGGCACGGCGAAGAAGCCCAGCGCGCCCGCGCCGTAGATCAGGGCAGGCACCGCCACGAACGTGTAGGCCGTGTACAGGTCACCGCCGATGAGGAACCAGGTGATCCACGCCCCGAAGTTGCGTCCGCCCAGCCCCCACTCGTCCAGGTGCTCGAGCGAGTCGGCGCGGCGCCACCGGGAGGCGACGAAGCCCAGCACCGTGACCAGGCCGAAAAGCGCGCAGAAGACGACCAGTTCGACTGTCTTGATGTCGTCCATCACCGGTCACCCCTCGTCGCCCGGTAGACCACCAGGGTCACGAGCACGCTGACCGGGATGGCGACCATCTGGTACCAGTAGAAGAACGGCCAGCCGCCGAGCGTGGGGTCCGTCTTGTTGTAGATGGTCGGGAACAAGGTCGCGACCAGCGGGATCAGCAGCAGAACGTTCCACTTCGAGAAGTTGAACCGCCGTTCGGCGGCCTCCCGCACGGGTTCGGGCTCGGACATGCCGGACTGGTGGGTGACCACGGCAGTGCTCTCCTTCGCTCAGGTTCGCGTGGCCACTACCCGCCGAGGCGCCGTTCACACGGACAAACCCGCTGAATGCGCCCAGGTCGGCCGCTCAGATGACCTCGGTCAGATGACCTCGGTCAGATGACCTCGGACAGCGCCTTGACCGGCATCCCCAGCTCGCCGAGCAGGCCCAGGTCCTCCTCAGGGCTGCGGCCCAGTGTCGTGAGGTAGTTGCCCACGATGACCGCGTTGACGCCGCCGAGCATCCCGTCGCGGGTGCCGAGGTCGCCGAGGGTGATCTCGCGCCCACCGGCGTACCGCAGGATCGTCCGGGGCAGCGCCAGCCGGAAGGCGGCGATCGTGCGCAGGGCGTCGGCCGCCGCCATCACCGGCAGGTCGCCGAACGGCGTGCCCGGCCGCGGGTTGAGGAAGTTCAGCGGCACCTCGTCCGGGTCGAGCTCGGCGAGCTGGGCGGCGAACTCGGCCCGCTGCGCGAGCGTCTCACCCATGCCGACGATGCCGCCGCAGCAGACCTCCATGCCCGCGTCGCGCACCATCGTCAGCGTCGACCAGCGCTCCTCCCAGGTGTGGGTGGTGACGACGGCCGGGAAGTAGGAGCGCGCGGTCTCCAGGTTGTGGTTGTAGCGGTGCACGCCCATCTCGGCCAGGTCGTCGACCTGCTCCTGGGTCAGCATGCCGAGGGAGGCGGCGACGTTGATGTCGACGGCCTCCCTGATGGCCGCGACGCCCTCGCGCATCTGGCGCATCAGCCGCTCGTCGGGGCCGCGCACGGCGGCGACGATGCAGAACTCGGTGGCGCCGGTGGCCGCCGTCTCCGTGGCCGCCCGCACGAGGCTCGGGATGTCGAGCCAGGCCGCCCGCACGGGTGACTGGAAGAGCCCCGACTGCGAGCAGAAGTGGCAGTCCTCAGGGCAGCCACCGGTCTTGACCGAGACGATGCCCTCGACCTCGACCTCCGGCCCGCACCACCGCAGCCGCACGTCATGGGCAAGGGCCAGCGCGTCCGGAAGGGCGTCGTCCGGGAGCGCCAGGACGTCGCGCACCTGGCCCTCGTCGAGGCCACGTCCCTCGTCGAGCACCTGCCGGTGCGCGATGGCGAGGATCTTGTACGACGTGTCGGTGCTGGCGCTCACGGAGGTCCCTGGTGGTCGGCGTGCCCTGCCTGACGGCGGAAGTCTGCCGCATCGAAGACGCCACCCAGCGCCGGCCCCAGACCGGCCCGGGCCGCCAGCAGGAACTCCGGTCCGTCCAGGTCGCCGGCGCCCTCGGGCATCGCGCCGGCGAGGGGGCGGGCGGCCAGCGTCTCAAGGTCCCGCACGTTGCTGCGGCAGGCCTGGTCCGGAGCGGGCGGCCAGGACCCGATGACGATGCCGGCGAGGTCGAGTCCGCGGTGGGCCATCACCTCGAGGGTGAGGGCGGTGTGGTTGAGGGTGCCGAGGGCCGCGTCGACGACGACCAGGACGGGTGCGCCCAGGCCGTGGGCGAGGTCCGCGATGGTCGCGCCTTCCTCGTCGTACCGCACGAGCAGCCCACCCGCACCCTCGACGACGACGAGCCGGCGCGCCCCGGCGAGCCTGGCGACCCTGGACGCGGCCGCGCGCAGGTCGAGGGGTGCTGCGCCGGCCCGCCGGGCCGCGGCCGCGGGGGAGAGTGGGTCGGGAAAGCGGGCGTACTCGTGCAGGTCGGTGACGCCGGAGAGCCGCCGTACGGCGTCGAGGTCGCCCGGCTCGCCGTCGCGTACCCCGGTCTGGGCCGGCTTGACAACCGCGACCCCGGACCCGCGGGCGGCGGCCAGGGCGGCGACCCCGGCCGTGACGACCGTCTTCCCCACACCTGTGCCCGTCCCGCTCACGACGAGCACACTCACGACACCCGCCCGGAAATGATCACGGTCCCGTGATCAACCGCCCCTGACCGTGGCCAATTAGCCACGGTCAGGGTCAAGTGATCACGGTGGCGTGATCGTTTCGAGACGACGGCGAGGGCTGGGGTCAGGCCTGCTTGGTCTCCCAGAAGATCTTGTCGATCTCGGTGATCTTGTCGAGGAGCTGCTGTGCCGTCGCCGGGTCGAGGCTCGCCTTGGTGCCGCCGCCACCGCCGGCCAGCTTGGTGGCCTCGTTGAACAGCTGGTTCAGCTCGGGGTACTTCTCGAAATGCGGCGGCTTGAAGTAGTCGGTCCACAGCACCCACAGGTGGTGCTTGACCAGCTCGGAGCGCTCCTCCTTGATGACCACGGCGCGGGTGCGGAACACCTCGTCGCTGCTGTCGTGGTACTTCTCGCAGATGGCCTTGACCGACTCGGCCTCGATGCGGGCCTGGGCGGGGTCGTAGACGCCGCACGGCAGGTCGCAGTGTGCGTGGACGACGGTCTTCGGGGTGAACAGGCGCGACATCACGTGCATCAGCCCTTCCTGAGCAGCAGGTTCTGGTCGACACTACTCCGGGCCCCTACCCCTCACCGGGGGACCTACCCGCCACCACGAGAGGCCGCCGTTGCCACCCTCCGGAGCCCGCAGATGGCCGGTGGGGCGGGTGCTCGTGAGCGGTCGGTCGATGGAGCCGACGCTGCGCGAGGGCGACCACCTGCTGGTGCACTGGGGTGGCCGACCGCGGGCCGGCCGGGTGGCGGTGGTGCGGCTGCCGGGGGGGCCGCTGTCGGTGAAGCGGCTGGCGTTCCCCGACGGGGCCGGCTGGTGGGTCGAGCGTGACAACCCGCGGGAGGGCGTCGACTCGTGGCAGGTCGGCCCGGTCTCGGCGTCCGACGTGCTGGGGGTCGTGGTGCTCCGCCTCTGGCCGCCGCGGCGGGCCAAGGGCGGCTGAGCCCCTTCCGCTCAGCCTCTGCGGTAAAGCCGCGTCGTCAGGGGCGCGAACACGGCGGTCAGCGCGGCGGCCACCGCCAGCACGATGGCCAGGTCTCCGGCCTCGGCGTTCCCCTCCATCAACCCTCGCGACGCGGTCGCCAGGATCGAGATCGGGTTGACCTCGACGAAGGCCTCGAGAGGCGCCGGCAGTGTGGCCGGGTCGACGAAGACGTTGGAGAGGAACGTGAGCGGGAAGATCCCCATGAAGCCCGCGTTCATCACCGCGTTCGGCGACCGCAGCAGTAGCCCGAGGGTCGTGAAGACCCAGGAGAGGCCGAACGCGAAGATCACCACCAGGCCAAGCGCCGCGACCGCGCCGCCGAAGCCGGCGCCAGGGCGGTAGCCGAGGACCACGCCGAGCACGATGATCACGGTGCCGGAGATCAGGTACCGCACGCTGTCACCGAGCAGGGAACCCACCAGCGGGGCCGGCCGCCAGATGGGCAGCGAGCGGAACCGGTCGACAACTCCCTTGGTCAGGTCGGTGTTGAGCGCGACGCCGGAGTAGACGGTGGTGAACAGCACCGACATCACCAGGATCCCCGGGAGGATGTAGTCCAGGTACTCGCCGGTGGAGCCGGAGATCGCGCCGCCGAACAGGTAGGTGAACATCAGGACGAACATCACCGGCGTGATGGTCACGTCGAGGAGCTGTTCGGGGACGTGCTTGACCTTGAGCATCCCGCGCCAGCCGAAGGTGAAGGCTGCCGACATCGGGCTCGCCTTGGGCGGGCGCGAGGTCGAGGAGATCGCCTTGCGGACCGCGGCCTGGTCGGCGGCGGGCGCTACGGCGGCCTGGGTCGTCGGTTTGGCGCTCATGATGCCTTCTCCTCCTCGCTCAGGTCGGGTTGCTCGGCCGGGACCTCTTCCGCCGGATGGCCGGTCAGGGCCAGGAAGACCTCGTCGAGGCTCGGCTGGCTGAGCGAGAAGTCGGCGATCTGTACGCCGGAGCGAGCCAGCTCGGCGAGCGCGGCGGCGGCACGATCGGCGTCCGCGCACGTGGCCGACAGGGCGGCAGGGTCGGGCTCCAGGCTGACGGCGCCGAGCTCGCGGTCCAGCAGCCGCTCGGCCTCGGGTCGTTGCTGCGGGTCCAGCAGACGGACGTGCAGGGCGCCCGAGCCCACCGAGGCCTTCAGCTGGCCCGGCGTCCCTTCGGCGATCACCTTGCCGTGGTCGATGACCGCGATCCCGTCGGCGAGCTGGTCGGCCTCCTCGAGGTACTGCGTGCACAGCAGGATCGTGGTCCCCTCTGCGACCAGCGCCCGGATGATCTCCCAGACCTGGTTGCGCGAGCGAGGGTCGAGGCCGGTCGTCGGCTCGTCGAGGAACATCAGGTCCGGGGTGACCACGATGCTCGCGGCTACGTCGAGTCGGCGCCGCATCCCGCCCGAGTAGTGCTTGACGAGCTTGCCCGCGGCATCGGCGAGCCCAAAGGCGTCGAGCAGCTCGGCGGCGCGGGCCTTGGCCTCCGGGCGCTTGAGTCCCAGCAGGCGGCCCAGCAGGATCAGGTTCTCCCGGCCGCTGAGGTCCTCGTCGACCGAGGCGAGCTGGCCGGTGAGGCTGACGAGGCCTCGAACGGCGTCGGACTCGGCCACGATGTCATGGCCCATGACCCGGGCACTGCCCGCATCCGGGCGGATCAAGGTGGCCAGCATGCGGATCGTTGTCGTCTTGCCGGCACCGTTGGGGCCGAGCACGCCGTAGACGGAGCCGCTGCGCACCGCCAGGTCGACGCCGTCCACGGCCCGGGTCTCACCGAAGCACTTGACGAGCCCGGTGGCTTCGATGGCGAGAGGCGTCTGCGTTGGCATGTGGCTACTCCGATGTCGAGCCCGGTCGTCAGCCCTTCTGGTCTGATGCTAGAGACCGGGCGCAACCCAGAAACTCATCGCTGGGAGGCACCGCCGGCGCCCGGACGGCATGATGATCCTTCGTGGACGCACAGCGGCGGGGCACCGGGCACGGGCCGGTTCTGCTCGATGCCGGGCCCGACCACGGCCGCGGCAGCCTCTCACCGGTTCGGGCGGCGCTGCGCCACGCGGCCCCCGCCCTGCTGGCCTACGCCGCCG
>JBOGDY010000150.1:0-5933 GCA_050742955.1 Actinomycetes bacterium
CCGACCTGGAGACCGCCGTCGCGTGGGCTGAGGCCGTCGGCCCCCACGTGTCGACGATCAAGGTCGGCCTCGAGCTCTACCTGCGGCACGGCGCCGACGCCGTCGTGAAGACAAGGGAGGCCAGCGGCGGCCGCGACGTCTTCCTCGACCTCAAGCTGCACGACATCCCCAACACGGTGGCCGGCGCCGCCCGCACGGTCGCGGCGCTCGCCCCTACCTTCCTGACGGTGCACGCCAGCGGCGGGTCCGCCATGGTCCGGGCCGCGGCCGAGGCGCTGCCGGCGACGCGGATCGCCGCGGTCACCGTCCTCACCTCGCTGTCCGAGGGCGACCTCGCGGCCGTCGGCCTGGCGGGGCCGGCACCCGACGCCGTACGCCGGCTGGCGCGGCTCGCGGTCGAGGCGGGGGCGCGCGCCCTGGTGTGCTCGCCGCGGGAGGTTGCCGCCGTACGCCGGGAGGTTGGTGCCGCCGTCACGCTGATCACCCCCGGCGTACGACCCGCGGGGCTCGCTCCCGGCGACCAGGCGCGGGTCGCGACACCGCAGTAGGCGCTCGCCGACGGCGCCGACCTGCTGGTGGTCGGCCGCCCCGTCACCGCGGCCGACGACGTGGCGGCGGCGGCCGCGGCGCTGGCGCGAAGCCTCGCCGGGTAGCCCCACCGGCGTCGCTGATCCACCCGTGCGGAGCGCTCAGCCGCGCTCCTGGCCGACGCAGAGCTCGTTGCCCTCCGGGTCGGCCAGCACGAACCATCGCTGGCCGAACTCCTCCCGTGCCCCGAGGGTCAGCCGGTGCGCGCCGAGTGCCTCGAGCCGGGCCACCTCCGCGTCGACGTCCGGTACGAGCAGGTCCAGGTGGAGCCGGTTCTTCGCCGTCTTCGGTTCCTCGACGCGTTGCAGCGCGAGGGTCGGTTCGCCGCCGTCGACCGGCTCCAGCGCGACGTACTGACCCGGCACGACGGGCTGCACGCGGCGGCCCAGGGCCTGCGACCAGAACGACGCCATGGCCTCCAGGTCGTTGCAGTCCAGTGTCATCTCCAGCCGCACCGTGACCTCCTTGCCCAGGTTCGCGAGGTGACCATCATGCGCCGCAGAGGTCGGTCGGTCGGCCCATGCGACATCGGGTCGGCGGACCATGCTGTGGGCCGCGCATTGCTTGACAGGCCTTGCAGTCGCTAGGTTCCAGGGACTCCCGTCCAGCCGTTCCAACGCCGAGGTGACCTGCAGTGGCCCTGCCCCCGCTCACTCCCGAACAGAGAGCCGCGGCTCTCGAGAAGGCCGCGATCGCGCGGCGCGAGCGGGCGGCGGTGAAGAACCGTCTCAAGCACTCCGGCGCCTCGTTGAACGAGGTGCTCAAGGAGGGCCGCGACAACGACATGATCGGCAAGATGAAGGTCGCGGCAGTCCTCGAGGCGCTGCCCGGCGTCGGCAAGGTGCGCGCGCGCAAGATCATGGAGGAGATCGGCATCTCGGAGAGCAGGCGGGTGCGCGGGCTCGGTGCCCAGCAGCTGGCCGCCCTGGAGCGGGAGTTCGGCGGCAGCGCCTGATGACCTTCGGCGGGTGCGCCTGATGGGCGCCATCCCGCACCGCGAGACCGGGCCGGGCGCGCGCCGGCTGACCGTCCTGTCCGGACCGTCGGGCGTCGGCAAGAGCACCGTCGTCCGCGAGCTGCGCAACCACCATCCAGAGCTCTGGCTCTCGGTGTCGGCCACGACCCGGTTCCCCCGTCCGGGTGAGGTCGACGGCGTGCACTACCACTTCGTGGGCGAGGACAAGTTCGACAAGCTGGTCGCCGACGGCGGGCTGCTCGAGTGGGCGCAGTTCGCCGGTCACCGCTACGGCACGCCCCGCCAGCCGGTGGTCGACCGGCTCGAGGCCGGCGTCCCCGTGCTGCTGGAGATCGAGCTGCAGGGCGCCCGCCAGGTGCGGCGGACGATGCCCGACGCGCTGCTGGTCTTCCTCACCCCCCCGACCTGGGACGAGCTGGTCCGCCGGCTGACCGGTCGGGGCACCGAGCCCGACGAGGTCATCGAGCGCCGGCTGGCGACCGCCCGGGAGGAGCTGGCGGCGGAGGCGGAGTTCGACGAGACGCTGGTCAACACGAGCGTCCAGGACGTGGTGGCCCGCCTGCTAGCCTTGGTGGGGATCCCGTAGGTCGCGCGGTGACGCACGCCCGCCGAGAGCCCGCCGCGACCCACCCGAGCGTCGTCCACCGTCGTCCAACCGGAAGGCCACCCGTGTCCGGCACCGCCGCTGCACCCGAGGGCATCACCAACCCGCCCATCGACGAGCTGCTCAGGGCGACCGACTCCAAGTACAGCCTGGTCATCTACGCCGCCAAGCGCGCGCGCCAGATCAACGCCTACTACTCCCAGCTGGGCGAGGGCCTGCTCGAGTACGTCGGGCCCCTCGTCGAGACCCACGTCCACGAGAAGCCGCTGTCGATCGCGATGCGCGAGATCAACGGTGGCCTGCTGACCGCCGAGCCGGTCGAGCAGGCCTGACCCACCCGCGACCATGGCCACCGGCGCCCGGGACGGCGAGCGTCCCCGAGTCGCCAACGTGGTGCTGGGGGTCAGCGGCGGCATCGCCGCCTACAAGGCGGCCGAGCTGCTCCGGCTGTTCACCGAGAGCGGGCACGACGTCCGGGTGGTCCCGACCAGAGCGGCGCTGTCCTTCGTCGGTGCGCCCACCTGGGCGGCGCTGTCCGGCCACCCCGTCACCACCGAGGTGTGGGACGACGTCCACGAAGTGCCCCACGTCCGCCTGGGCCAGCAGGCCGACCTGGTCGTCGTCGCGCCGGCGACCGCCGACCTGATGGCGAAGGCCGCCCACGGACTGGCCGACGACCTGCTGACCAGCACGCTGCTGACCGCGCGATGCCCGGTCGTCCTCGCACCCGCAATGCACACCGAGATGTGGCTGCACCCGGCCACCCAGGACAACGTGAGCACCCTGCGCCGCCGGGGGACAGTGGTCCTCGAGCCGGCCACCGGGCGGCTCACCGGCACCGACACCGGTCCGGGCCGGCTCCCCGACCCCGAGCAGATCTTCCAGGCCTGCCGCCGGGTGCTCGCCCGCGGCGTCGACGCCCGGGCCGACCTCACCGGTCGCCATGTGGTCGTGTCCGCCGGCGGCACCCGCGAGCACCTCGACCCGGTGCGGTTCCTCGGCAACCGGTCGTCCGGGCGGCAGGGCTATGCCCTGGGAGCCACCGCCGCGGCGCGCGGCGCCGAGGTCACCCTGGTGTCGGCCAACGTCGCGCTGCCGGACCCGGCCGGTGCGAAGGTCGTGCGTGTCGTCTCCGCCGACCAGCTGCGCACCGCCGTGCTGGAGGCCGCCGCGACGGCTGACGCGGTGGTGATGGCCGCCGCCGTGGCCGACTTCCGGCCGGTCGCCCAGCAGGACACCAAGATCAAGAAGGCCGCCGGCGAACCGGAGCCGGTGGCGCTGGCACGCACCTCCGACGTCCTCGCCGAGCTGGCCCACCATCGCCGCCGTGACGGCCAGGTCGTCGTCGGCTTCGCGGCCGAGACCGGCGACCACACCGGCAGCGTGCTCGAGCACGGCCGGGCCAAGCTCGCCGCCAAGGGCTGCGACCTGCTGGTCGTCAACGAGGTCGGCAACGACCGGGGCTTCGAGCTGGCCGACAACGCGGCCGTGGTGCTGGGCGCGGACGGCACCGAGACCGACGTGCCGCTCGGACCCAAGGAGGCGGTCGCCGACGCCGTCTGGGATCTCGTCGCCGACCGACTCCCGGTCGGCCGACCGGACCTTCCTGCGCCTGGGGCCTGACCGGGTCGGTGACGTATGCGTCGAGCCGCCGCTCCCAGCGGCACGCCCGGTGGGCCGTGGCGGGAGACACGTCGGGCAGCCGCTAGAATCGTCCGGATCCCAACCGCCGCACGAGGGGTAATTTCGTGTCCCGACGCCTGTTCACCTCGGAGTCCGTGACCGAGGGCCATCCGGACAAGATCGCCGACCAGATCAGCGACTCGATCCTCGACGCCCTGCTCACCGACGACCCGAGCAGCCGCGTCGCGGTCGAGACCCTGATCATGACCGGCCAGGTGCACGTCGCCGGCGAGGTCACCACCAACGCCTGGGCCGACATCCCGAACCTGGTCCGCGACCGCATCCTGGCAATCGGCTACGACTCGTCGGCCAAGGGTTTCGACGGCAACTCCTGCGGCGTCTCGATCTCCATCGGCGCCCAGTCCCCGGACATCGCCCAGGGCGTCGACGACGCCTACGAGGAGCGGCACGACCACTCGGTGGACCCGCTGGACCGCCAGGGCGCCGGCGACCAGGGCCTGATGTTCGGCTACGCCTGCGAGGACACCCCCGAGCTGATGCCGCTGCCAATCGCGCTGGCCCAGCGGCTCGCCCAGCAGCTGTCCGCGGTGCGCAAGGACGGTGCCGTGCCCTACCTGCGGCCCGACGGCAAGACCCAGGTCACGATCGAGTACGACGGGGACCGCGCGGTCCGGCTCGACACGGTCGTGGTCTCCAGCCAGCACGCCAGCGACATCGGCCTCGAGTCGATGCTGCAGCCCGACATCGCCGAGCAGGTGGTCAAGCCGGTCATCGACGGCGTGGACATCGACTCCACCGGCTACCGGCTGCTGGTCAACCCGACCGGCCGCTTCGAGATCGGCGGCCCGATGGGCGACGCCGGCCTCACCGGCCGGAAGATCATCGTCGACACCTACGGCGGCATGGCCCGCCACGGCGGCGGCGCGTTCTCGGGCAAGGACCCCTCCAAGGTCGACCGGTCGGGCGCCTACGCGATGCGTTGGGTCGCCAAGAACGTGGTGGCAGCCGGGCTGGCCCGCCGCTGCGAGGTGCAGGTCGCCTACGCCATCGGCAAGGCCCAGCCGGTCGGACTGTTCGTCGAGACGTTCGGCACCGAGACGGTGCCGGTCGAGCGGATCCAGACGGCCGTGAGCCAGGTGTTCGACCTGCGGCCGGCCGCGATCATCCGCGACCTCGACCTGCTGCGCCCGATCTACGCCCAGACCGCTGCCTATGGCCACTTCGGCCGCGAGCTGCCCGACTTCACCTGGGAGCGCACCGACCGCGTCGACGCCCTCCGCTCCGCCACCGCCTGACCCGCCCGCCGCCTCGCCGGCCACGCCGCCCACGCCGCCCACGCCGCAAATGATCACGCGAGCGTGATCATTTGACCGTGACCGCGGCCAATTGGGCTCGGTCGGGGGAGGTTCGCCTCGGTCGCGCCGGCCGCGAGAGGGTTTTGACCGATCCCTCTGCTGAGATGGGGACGTGACCAGGTCCGACGCAGGTGAGCACGGCGGGCAGTCGGGCGCCGCGCTGCCGGGCGGCGAGCAGTCGGGCGGCAAACAGTCGGGCGGCGAGCTGCCCGTGGCCCGGGTCGCGGTCGACGTCTCGCTGCCGCACCTGGACCGGCCCTTCGACTACCTCGTCCCCCCCGACCTCGCCGAGGCGGCCCAGCCGGGTGTCCGGGTCCGGGTCCGCTTCGCCGGCCGGCTCGTCAACGGGTTCGTGCTCGAGCGGGTCGAGCGCAGCGACCACCCCGGCCACCTCGCCGTCCTGCACAAGGTGGTCTCGCCGGAGCCGGTCCTGACCCGGGAGACCGCGGCCCTGGCCCGGGCCGTTGCCGACCGCTATGCCGGCGCCATGGCCGACGTGCTGAGGCTGGCCGTCCCGCCGCGGCACGCCCGGGCCGAGTCCCGCGCGACGCCCGACCCGACTGACCCGCCCCCGGCTCCCGCCGCCGGACCGTGGGCACCCTACGACGACGGGCCGGCCCTGCTCCGGACCCTGGCCGACGGCGGCGCACCGCGCGCGGTCTGGACCGCCCTGCCCGGCGCCGCCTGGCCCGACGAGATCGCGCTGCTGGTGGCCGCCACGCTGTCCTCCGGGCGCGGGGCGCTCGTCGTCCTGCCCGACCGCCGT
>JBOGDY010000151.1:0-5923 GCA_050742955.1 Actinomycetes bacterium
CCGCGGCACCGCGGGCAGCGGCCCGCCCCACCGCCGCCAGCAGCAGGCCGAGCAGGACGCCCCCGAGGAGCAGAAGAGTGGGTACGGCGACGCCGCCGACGTCGGGGGTGGGGGGCTCGGGCAGCCGCAGCCACGCGCCCACACCGAGCAGGAGCAGCCAGCCGAGCCCGGTCAGCGCGACCACGACCAGCAGCCACTGCACCAGTCCGACCACCCGCCACCACAGCGGCGTCCGGTCGACGCCGAGGTCGGTCTCGACGACCGACCGGTCGAGCGCGTCCTTCAGGTCGTTCGTCCGGGATCGCCCCGCCCGGCGCACCTCCTGCTGCCACCGCCGGGGCAACCCGTCCCCGGCGAGGTCCGACACCCGGCGGACCGCCGACTCGACCTGGGCCTTCTGCACCGGCGACGGCTCCGGCACGGACGAGCGCACCATCGAGCGGATCTCCCGCCGCTCCCCCGAGCGCAGGTGCAGGCGGCGCAGCGGGTCAGGACGCAGCCGTCGCAGCCATCGGCTCGGCGGCCAGCCCACCGAGCCCGCCGCGCGCAACCGCCAGGACCGCTCGACCGCCTCCCCGATGACCGGCACCCCGGCGGCCCCGGCAAGGGCGTCGATGAGGCGGGCCCGCTCGTCCTTGCCGACGCCCGGCGCGTCCGGCCCCGCGACGGACTCCGCGAGCTCGTCCACGACCCCCTCGACGTCCGCCACCAGCCGGTCGTTGCGGGCCCGCCGCCGGTTGACCGCGTCGGCCAGCAGCCCCCTCAGCTGCTCGAGCCCGGTGCCGGTGCGGGCCGACGTGGTGAGCACCTTGGCCCGCCCCAGCCCGTCCTGGTCGATCAGGCGCCGCAGGTCGTCGGCGCACTCGGCGGCCGCAAACGGGTTGAGGGTGTCGATCTGGTTGAGCACCACGACGGTCACCGCGTCGTGGCCGACCAGCCGCCGCAGGTAGCGCTCGTGCAGCAGCTCGTCGGCGTACTTCTGCGGGTCGACGACCCACACCAGCAGGTCGACGAGCTCGACGAGGCGGTCGACCTCGTGGCGGTGGTCGGTCACCGTCGAGTCGTGGTCGGGCAGGTCGAGCAGCACCAGGCCCGCCAGGTCGTGGAACTCCTCGGGGTTCTGCCAGGAGGTCTGCCGACGTGGGACGCCCAGCCACTGCACGAGCGGCGCCGCACCGTCGGATCCCCACACGCAGGCGTGGGCCTTGGCGGTCGTGGGCCGGCGGACGCCGGCCGGGGACAGCTCGGCGCCCGCGAGCACGTTGAACAGCGTCGACTTGCCGCTGCCGGTGGACCCGGCGAGCGCGACCACCGTGTGCTCGCCGGAGAGGCGCAGCCGCTCCCCCGCGCGACCGGCGATCGCCCGGGCCCGGCCCGCCAGCCCCTTGTCGGTGCGGCCGTCGAGCTCGACGAGAGCCTCGTCGAGCGCGGTCAGCATGGCGGGCAGGTCGGCGCGCCGGTGCCGCCCGCGCAACCGCACTGTGCGTGGGCTCACCTGGTGTCCTCCACGTCCTGCACGACCGCCCGCAGCGCGGGCCCCGCCGACTCGTCCACCGACAGCGCGTCGAGCCGGTCGGTGTAGCGGCGCCGCTCGCCGGCGAGCAGCCCCGCAACCCGGTCGTGCAGGTCGGCCCGCGCGGTCTCGGCGAGGCCACGGACCGCCTGGTCGCCGAGGACCGCCTCGAGGATCTTCTGGCTGAGGGCGGACGCGCCGCCCGCCACCGCGACCTCGCCGGCGACGAGACCGCCGGTGTGCGCGAACACGACGATCATCACCATCAGCCCGAGCCCGTTGACGCCGAACGCCAGATAGCGCGCGGTGGCCCGCTTGCCCTGGCCCTGCTCGCGGACCAGGTCGAGCACGCCGCCCTGCCAGTCGCGCACGGCACGTTCCGTGGCCTCGGCCAGCCCTGGCGAGCTGCGCCGCAGGTCGTCGCCGCCGAGGAGCGCCGCGCCGGCAGGGTCGGCCTGCCACGCCGTGCCGGCCCGCTCGGCCGCCTCGTCGGCGGCGGCCCGCACCAGGGCCTCCACCCCCGTCTCCAGCGCCTCGGCCAGCTCGCTCCCGGGGGGAGGCCGGCCCTTGACCGCCGCGGTGACCCGGTCGCGGACCCGGCCGACCTTCGCCTCGAGCGAACGCATCAGCTCGCCGGTCCCGACGAACTCCTGCCAGCGGGCGAGCACCTCGCCGCGGAGCAACGACCCGTCGCCGCTGGCCTCGTCGACGCGGGCCAGCGCCCCGTCGTACGCCGTGTCGATCTCACGCCGCAGCCGCGCCGCTGCCTCGGCCTGCGCGTCGGCCGCGGCCGCGAGCTCGAAGAGCCGGGCCGCGAGTGCCCGCACCGCCCCGTCGAGGGTGTGCCGCACCACCGAGGCGCGGACCGACGCGTCGGCCGCCAGGCTGCGCAGCCAGGAGCCCAACGGATCGACGATGCCGGCGGGGAGCAAGGCGTCGTACGCCGTGGTCTCGGGCACCACGAACAGCGGCGCGCCGCCAAGGCCCTGCTCGGTCAGCATCGTGGCAAGGTCGGCGCGGACCTCGTCGACTGCCTCAACGGGGACTCGGTCGAGCACCATCGCGACCGCGGTACCACGGGTCACTGCGGACCGCAGGAACTCCCACGGCACGGCGTCGGCGTAGCGGGCGGCGGTCGTGACGAACATCCACATGTCCGCGGCCGCGAGCAGCTGGGTCGCCAGCTCGCGGTTGGCGGTGACCACGGAGTCGATGTCGGGGGCGTCGAGCAGGGCCAGACCGGCAGGGATCTGCTCGCTCGGGACGAGCTGGATGGTGGCGGGGTCGCTGGAGCTGTGCGCGCTGCGCTCGAGGCTGGGCAGGATCCGCTGGCCCTCGAACCACGCCGCGTCGACCGGGTTGTGGGCCAGCACCGCCGACCTGGTCGTCGGGCGCAGCACCCCCGCTGCGCTGATCCGGGAACCGACGAGGGAGTTGACCAGCGTCGACTTGCCGGCCCCGGTCGGACCGCCGACCACGGCCAGCAGGGGCGCGTCCAGCCGCCGCAGCCGGGGCAGCACGTAGTCGCCGAGCTGGTCGGCGATCTCGCGGCGCAGCCGTCGCGCGCTGTCCGCCTCGGCGACATCCAGGGGCAGGCGCAGCGCACCGACCTGCTCGCCGACGCCCTCGAGGGCGGCGAGCAGCGGTCCGGTGTCCGCCGCAGTGGTCACGAGGTAATCCTGTCTCAGGTCCACCGCAAACGAACGACACCGCTCGGTCGACGGCGCGCCACGTCCGGTCGGCTCCGGGATGCCCGGAGACGCGAAAGGGTACCGTTCTTGGTGCTCCGGGCGCCCTGCCCGGCACCTCCGCGCCCGTAGCTCAGTGGACAGAGCGGCTGCCTTCTAAGCAGTTGGTCGCAGGTTCGAATCCTGCCGGGCGCGCCCGCGTGACACATCGAGGACCGGCGCGGAGATGCGTTCTGGAGGGGTGGTGGCGATGCTCGGTCTCCCCGATGGTGTGACGGCATGCCTGTTCGACCTCGACGGCGTGCTCACCGACACCGCATCGGTTCACAACGCCGCCTGGACGGAGATGTTCGACGCGTTCCTCAGGCACCGGGCGGAGCGGACTGGCGAGGCGTTCGTGCCGTTCGACCCGGACGGCGACTACGAGACCTACGTCGACGGCAAGCCCCGTCCGGACGGGGTCCGGGACTTCCTGGCCAGCCGCGGCATCGAGCTGCCCGAAGGCGACCCGGACGACCCACCGGGCGCCGAGACGGTCAACGGGCTGGGCAACCGCAAGAACGAGGCCCTGACCCGGCGCATCCACGACGACGGGGTGAAGGTCTTCGAGGGCTCCCGCCGCTATATGGAAGCGGCCCGCGACGCCGGCCTGCGCCGTGCGGTGGTCTCCTCCAGCGCCAACACCGCCGACGTGCTCGGGGTCACCGGTCTCGCGCCCCTGGTCGAGCTGCGCGTCGACGGGGTGACGATCCGCGAGGAGGGCCTCAAGGGCAAGCCAGCGCCCGACACGTTCCTACGCTGCGCGGAACGCCTCGGCGTACGGCCCGATCAGGCCGCCGTGTTCGAGGACGCCCTCGCCGGCGTGCAGGCCGGCCGGGCCGGCGCCTTCGGCCTGGTGGTGGGAGTGAACCGCGGCGACCAGCGTGAAGCGCTGCGGGAGCACGGCGCCGACATCGTGGTCGACGACTTGGCCGAGCTGCTCGGGACGGAGGTTCCACGGTGATCGAGCAGACCGCCTATCCCGTCGAGCCGTGGTGCATCAGGGAGACCCGGCTCGACCTCGACCTGATCGCGCAGAGCGAGTCGCTGATGGCGCTGTCCAACGGGCACATCGGCTTGCGGGCCAACCTCGACGAGGGCGAGCCGCACGGCATCCCCGGCACCTACCTCAACTCGTTCTACGAGCAGCGGCCGCTGCCGCACGCCGAGTCCGCCTACGGCAACCCAGAGTCCGGGCAGACCGTCGTCAACGTCACCAACGGCAAGCTGATCCGGCTGCTGGTCGACGACTCGCCGTTCGACGTCCGCTACGGCGACCTGACCGCGCACGAGCGCGTCCTCGACCTGCGGGAGGGCGTTCTCACCCGCACCGTCGACTGGACCTCGCCGGCCGGCAAGCGGGTGCGCATCCGGAGCCGGCGGATGGTCTCTTTCACCCAGCGCGCGGTGGCCGCGATCGACTACGAGGTCGAGGCCGTCGACCAGCCGCTGCGCGTGATCGTGCAGTCGGAGCTGGTCGCCAACGAGGCGCAGCCCAAGCTCTCCCGCGACCCGCGGGTCGCGGCCGTGCTCGAGAACCCGTTGGTGTGCGTGGAGCACGACATCGAGGACCAGGGGGCGATCCTGGTGCACTGCAGCCGCGCGAGCGAGCTGCTGATGGCGGCCGGGATGGACCACATCGTCGAGGGACCGGGCCGGGTCGAGATCGAGACCGACGCGCGACCCGACTGGGCGCGCACCAACGTGGTCTGCATGCTGGCGCCGGGCGAGACGCTGCGGGTGGTCAAGATGCTCGCCTACGGCTGGTCCAGCCTGCGGTCGCTGCCGTCGCTGCGCGACCAGGTGGCCGCCGGGCTGATCGGGGCCCGATACTCCGGCTTCGAGGGTCTGCTCGAGCAGCAGCGCGACTACCTCGAGGACTTCTGGGACGCGGCCGACGTCATCGTCGCCGGCGACGCCGAGCTGCAGCAGGCGGTGCGGTTCGGGCTGTTCCACGTGCTGCAGTCCGGCGCCCGGGCGGAGCGACGGTGCATCCCCGCCAAGGGGTTGACCGGTCCCGGCTACGACGGCCACACGTTCTGGGACACCGAGACCTTCGTGCTCCCGGTCCTGACCTACACCCAGCCGAGCGCTGCCGCCGACGCGCTGCGGTGGCGGCACTCCACCCTCGACCTGGCCAAGGCACGTGCCGCAACGCTGGGCCTCAAGGGCGCCGCCTTCCCCTGGCGGACGATCCGCGGCCAGGAGTGCTCCGGGTACTGGCCGGCCGGCACAGCCGGCTTCCACGTCAACGCCGACATCGCCGACGCGGTCACGCGCTACCGCGTCGCGACCGGCGACGAGTCGATCGAGGTCGAGGTTGGGTTGGAGCTGCTGGTGGAGACGGCTCGGCTGTGGGCGTCCCTGGGCCACCACGACTCCCACGGCGCCTGGCACATCGACGGGGTCACCGGCCCGGACGAGTACAGCGCGATCGCCGATGACAACGTGTTCACGAACCTGATGGCGGCACGGAACCTGCGGGCCGCGGCCGACGCCGTCAACCGGCACCCCGACCAGGCCCGCGACCTGGGGGTGACGTTGGAGGAGACGGCCGCCTGGCGCGACGCCGCCAATGCGGTCCACGTCCCGTACGACGAGGAGCTGCGGGTGCACTCGCAGTCGGCGGCGTTCACCCGTCACCAGGAGTGGGACTTCGAGGCCTACACGGACCGCTACCCGT
>JBOGDY010000152.1:0-5909 GCA_050742955.1 Actinomycetes bacterium
CTCCGTGCCCGATCCGTTCGCGTACCGCACGGCGTGCCCGACGGCTTCGTGCGTCACGACGGTGCCGTCGTGGGCGGCGAGCACCACCGCGCCGGCGTACATCGGCTTGCCGTTCGCCTGCGGGGCCAGGAACGAGCGGACGTCGGTCTCGATCTGCTGAACCGGCCCAGGGACGAGCCCGGCCTGCTCGGGGGTGCCCCACCGCAGCTCTCGCTCGGGGGTGCCGGTCGTGGACGACGCGCTCGACGCGGGCGGAACGGCGGCTGCCACCACCGCGAGAGCGGTGACGACCACGGCGAGGCGCCTCACGCCGGCGCTCCGCCGCCGCGCTGCTGGTGGTAGAGCAGGTAGTGGTCGCGGGTGCGCGAGAACGCCTCCAGGTCGTCGCGCCAGGCCCCGACGACGTCGTCGGTCCCGGCTCCGCCGTCGACCATGGTGCGGACCGTCGTCGACCCGGTCAGCTTGTCGATCCAGTTGTCCGCCCGCCACGCGAAGTCGGGGTAGACCCGCTTCGCGGTGACGAGCATCGCGATGCCGGTGCGCAACGCGTCGAAGGTGCGGACGTCGCTGACGTGCAGCTGCACCCCCCCGCACGCCTTGCCGACGTGCTTGGAGAACGTGGGGGTGAAGTAGGCCTCGCGCACGGCGACGCCGGACAGCCCCTCGCCGGCGACCGCTTCGGCCCAGGCCTCGTCCGCCCAGGGCGCGCCGACGAGCTCGAACGGTCGGGTGGTGCCACGGCCCTCGGACAGGTTGGTGCCCTCGAACATGGCGGTGCCCGGGTAGACCGTCGCGGTGTCGACGGTCGGCATGTTCGGCGAGGGCAGCACCCAGTCGAGCCCGGTCTCCCGGTAGGTGAGGTCGCGGGCGTAGCGGCGCATCTGCACCACCTGCACCCCGACGCTGCGCCCGACCGCGGCCGGCAGGAACTCCCCGTCGAAGAGAAGCGCCAGCTCGCCGACCGTCATGCCGTGCTGCTGGGCGATCGCCTTGCGGCCGACGAAGGTGGCGAACGCGGGGTCGAGCACCGGGCCGCGCGCGGTCCAGGCGCCGATGGGGTTGGGCCGGTCGAGGACCACGAAGTGCTTGTCGGCCAGGACGGCGGCCTCCATGCAGTCGTACATCGTCCAGATGTAGGTGTAGAAGCGCGCGCCGGCGTCCTGGATGTCGAAGACCACGGTGTCGACGCCGGACGCGGTGAAGATGTCCGCCAGCGGCTGTCCCGACTTCAGGTAGGTGTCGTACACCGGCAGACCGGTCCGCTCGTCGACGTAGTAGCCCTCGGAGCCACCGGCCTGCGCGGTGCCGCGGAACCCGTGCTCGGGACCGAAGACGGCCACCACGTCGACCGCGTCGTCGGCAGCCATCACGTCGACCTCGTGGCGCAGGTCGGGGAGCAGACCGGTCGGGTTGGTCACCACGCCGACCCGCTGGCCGGCCAGCACGTCGTACCCGTTGTCGGCGAGGACGACGACCCCAGGCAGGACGTCGCGGTCGTGGCTCCACGGACCCTGCGTCGGGGTGTCCGCAGCCGCGGAGGGCGCGGACAACGCGGAACCGGCGACCCCGGCGACCGGGGTGGCAAGGGCGGCGGCGAGGAACTTGCGGCGATCCATCAGGCGGTCTCCTCTAGTGCCCGCGGCGGACGACCAGGTCCGCGACGACGGGAAGGTGGTCGGAGGCGGTATCGATCGGTGCGTCGGTGGCGACGACCTCCACCTCGGCTGACGCGGTCACGTAGTCGATGCGCTTGGTGGGCGCTGTCGTGGGGTAGGTCGATCCGGTTCCGGCGCCGGGCGCGGCCGCCCAGGCGTCGGTCATCACCGGCCACAACGGCGCGAGCTCGGCGGCGTCCGGCGTGGCGTTGAGGTCGCCGACGAGGACCCGCGACGCGCCCTCGTCTGCCGCGAGGATGTCGAGCGTGTCCTCCACCTGGGTGCGGCGGACCGACGGGTCGGCACGGTAGTCGAGGTGGGTGGTGTACACGTGAACCCGCGCTCCCTGCTTCTCGATGACCACCTCGGGGAAGCCGGGCATCGGGGTCGGGCTCGGGTTGGGCGTCACGGTGGAGAGCCGGGTCAGCAGGTGGTTCTCCGCCGACACGATCGGCCACCGGGACAGCACCGCCACGCCGTACTCCCGGCGCTGCTCTCTGTCGGCGGGCGGTTCGAGCGAGTAGATCGGTGCGAAGAACGCCCGCATGCCCAGCGTCTCGGCGAGAGTCTGCAGCTCGTCGGCCCACTCGCTGCGCGCACCCCAGTGCACGTCGACCTCCTGCAGCCCGATGACGTCGGCGTCGAGGGCACGGATGGCCGCCGCCGTACGGACCAGGTCGAACCGACCGTCGGCGCCGGCACCTGCGTGGATGTTGTACGTCGCGACCCGCAGCGGCACGTCCAGCGCAGCCGGCTCCACGTCCGCCGCGGCAGGTGCCGTGAGCGCCGTGCCTGCCAGCAGCGCCAGCGATGCCGCCCAGCCCGTGACGGTGCCGACGCGGCGGCCTCTCACCAGGTGAGCCCGGCGCCGAACGGGTACAGCACCTGCGACGGGTCGGTCTTGGACGGGACGTCGACCGGCAGCCTCCCGGTCGGCGAGACCTCGCCGAAGAGCACCTTGGTGAGCGACTCGAGGGCGACAGTCTTGTAGGAGTAGGTCGCGACATAGGTCGGCACGTCCGGGAACTCGGCGATGTCGTAGGGGTTGCGGACCGCGGCCACCACCACCGGCGTGCCGCTGTCCTGTAGGGCCTGCACGAGCCTGGCCTGGCCTGCGTTGCTCGCCGCGTTCATCGTCAGGACCACCGCGACGTCGCTGGACCGGGCCTGGGCGACGGCGTTGTCGATCTGGGCGGTGGTCGGGTTGGTGTTCGTCGCGGCGACCCGAGCCGTCGCACCGCGACGCTCGATGGCGTCGGCGAGCGTCTGCTTGGTCGCCACGCCGTAGCCGGTGACGAGCACATCCTTGCCGGCGGCGCTCATCGGCAGGGAGCTCGCGTCGTTCTCCAGGACGGTCGGCGACTCATCGGTGACCTCCTGCGCCCGGGCGAGGTGCTCGGAAGTCCCCACCTGCTCCATCACGGCACCGGGGTCGACGAACGGGTCGTGGACGACGCCGTTGCGCCACTTGAGGTCCAGGACCCGGTACAGCGACTCGTCGAGGCGCGCCTCGGTCAGCTCACCGGACGCCACGGCGTCCATGACGCCCTGGTAGGCCACCGCCATGTTCGGGGGGTTGAGCAGGACGTCGACGCCGGCCTTGAGCGCGAGGACGGGGACGCGGTCGTCGCCGTACTTGTCGCGCACGCCCTGCATGCCGAGGGAGTCGGTCACGATGACGCCGTCGTAGCCCATCTCGCCGCGCAGGATGTCGGTGATGATCGGCTTGGAGAGGGTCGCCGGGTCACCGGACGGGTCGAGGGCCGGCACCTGGATGTGCGCGGTCATGATCGTGTCGATGCCCGCGTCGACC
Source organism: Actinomycetes bacterium (assembly GCA_050742955.1). Classification (GTDB taxonomy): domain Bacteria; phylum Actinomycetota; class Actinomycetes; order JACCUZ01; family JACCUZ01; genus CAWIXB01. The sequence continues at coordinate 3,469 of JBOGDY010000152.1, forward strand.
GCGGCCTGGAACGGCGGCTTGTCGATCGTCTCCCATTCCTGCCGGGTGTGGGTGATGATCGGGAACCCGTAGTGGCTGTCGACCGCGGTGTCGCCGTGACCGGGGAAGTGCTTGGCGGTGGACGAGATGCCGGCGTCGTTCTCGTAGCCGCGGACCTGGGCCGCCGTCATGGCGGCGACGAGCCCGGCGTCGCTGCCGAACGACCGCACACCGATCACCGGGTTGGCCGGGTTCACGTTGACGTCTGCGACGGGGGCGAAGTTCTGCGTGATGCCCATGGCCGCAAGCTCGGTGCCCTGGATGGCGGCGAGGTCGCGGGCGCCCTGCTCGTCACGGGTGGCACCAAGGGCCATGTTTCCGGGCGTCTGGGTGGCCGGCTCCAGGACGCGGGCAACCAGTCCGCCCTCCTGGTCGATGGAGATCAGCGACGGGACCTCCGCCCCGGTGGACGTCGACACCTCCTGGATCCCGTTGGACAGGCCGGCAGCCTGCTCCGGGTTGTCCACGCTGTGCGTCCAGGCGAAGTAGAGGACGCCTCCGAGGTGGTACTTCTCGATGATCTCGCGGGGCGTTCCCAGCCCGAACTCGGCGACGTTGGCCGCGTCGTACGAGTCCACGGTGTTGCCGTAGACGTGCGTCGAGAACAGCTGGCCGACCTTCTCCTCGACGGCCATCCGCGCGATGGTCGCAGTGATCCAGCCGTGCTTCGAGGCGTCCGGAGGGACCGCCCCTTGCCGTTCGGGGGTCTCGGCGGCGGCGGCACCGCCGAGAGTGGCCGCCAGCGCCGCCAGCGCGGCCGTCAGGGCGATCAGGACACGAGCGGCTGAGCGTGGCACGACGGCTCCTGAGACCTCGGAGAGGGGCGCACCGGTCGGGAATTTCTAACCGAGACGCCTGGCTTGCCGAAAGTTATCCACCACCGCGAATGCGGTCAAGGGGTACATAGGAGCTAATTCGGACGGTGATCGCACTCCGCCCGTAGCCGTCCGGAGGATCGAACTCGGGTGCAACCGAGCATGATTGTGCAGGCAGGGTGCGCCGATGCACGGAAAGGAGGCTGCAATGAACCGGATGGCCCGTCTCAACTCCCTCCTGGAGATCTTGGCGCGGGATGGACGGGTCTCGGTCGAGGAGGCCGCGGAACGCGTGGGCGTCTCCGCCGCCACGATCCGGAGAGACCTCGACCAGCTCGCACAGCAGCAGCTGCTCACGCGCACCCGGGGCGGTGCGGTGGTCAACGGCGTGTCCTACGACCTGCCGCTGCGCTACAAGACCGCCAAGCACGCCCCGGAGAAGCAGCGGATCGGGTCGGCCGCGGCCAGTCTGGTGCCACCAGGGTCGGTGGTCGGGCTCAACGGGGGCACCACCACGACCGAGGTGGCGCGGGTCCTGGCAACCCGCGCGGACCTGAGCTCCACGGCCACCGGCCCTGCCCTGACGGTGGTGACCAACGCCCTGAACATCGCCAACGAGCTGACCGTCAGGCCGCACGTCAAGATCGTCCTGACCGGCGGAGTCGCCCGGCCACAGTCCTACGAGCTCATCGGGCCGTTGGCCAGCGCGATGCTGACCAACCTCAGCCTGGACGTCGCGATCCTCGGCGTGGACGCGATCGACGTGCGCACCGGCGCGTCCGCGCACCACGAGGGCGAGGCGAGCATCAACCAGCTCATGGCGTCCCGGGCTCGGCAGGTGATGGTGGTCGCCGACGGGTCGAAGCTCGGTCAGCGGGCCTTCGCGCAGATCTGCCCGATCGAGGACATCGACATCGTCGTCACAGACTCGGGGGCACCGCTCGAGGCCGATGCCGACTTCGCCAATGCTGGGGTCCGGCTGGTCAGGGCCTGACGGCAGGTGGGCACCCTGCGTCGCGGAACGCTCTCGCTCAGGACGGCCGAGCTCGGCCCGGACAACCCGCTGCCTCCGATCTCGACCCGAACGGACCTCCATGCCGGCGTCACGCCAGGCGGAGACCTGCCGGCGGACGTCAGGGACGGTCTGAGCTATGGGCAGGTGCGCTGCATGCTGCCCTACTCGGTGCAGGACGGCTACCGGCGGCAGCTGTCCGACAGCGAGGTCCCGGTCGCCGTTCTCGAGAACGACGTGCTGCGTGCCACGTTCCTGCTCGGCTACGGGGGCCGGCTCTGGTCGCTGCTCCATCGGCCCAGCGGAACCGAGCTGCTGCACAGCCCGCCGGCGCTGCGGCTGGCCAACCTGGCGCTCCGGAACGCGTGGTTCGCCGGCGGGGTCGAGTGGAACATCGGCACGACCGGCCACTCGCCGACCACGTGCGAGCCGCTCTTCGCTGCCCGGGTTCGAGGCCGGGACGGCGAGCCGGTGCTGCGAATGTACGAGTACGAGCGACTGCGAGGCGTCGTCTTCCAGATCGACGCGTGGCTTCCGGACCAGTCGCATGTGCTCTTCGTGCACGTGTGCATCCG
>JBOGDY010000153.1:0-5882 GCA_050742955.1 Actinomycetes bacterium
GGAGCAGCACCAGCGACAGGGCGATAGCGGCCGACGGGTCGCGCTGCAGCGCGAGGTAGACCTCGACCGGCATGGTGCGGGTGGTGCCGGGGAAGTTGCCGGCGAACGTGATGGTGGCGCCGAACTCTCCCAGCGCCCGGGCCCAGCACAGCACCGCACCCGCGGCCACTCCCGGGGCGACCAGTGGCAGCGTCACCCGGCGGAAGGTGTACCAGCGCGATGCGCCGAGGGTGGCCGCCGCCTCGTCGTACCGCCGGTCCGCGCCGCGCAGCGCGCCCTCGACCGCGATGACCAGGAACGGCATCGCCACGAACGCCTCCGCGACCACGACGGCCGCGGTGGTGAACGGCAGGCTGACGCCGAACGTCTCGTCGAGCGGCCGACCGAGGATGCCCCGGCGTCCGAGTGCGGTGAACAGCGCGACACCCCCGACGACCGGAGGCAGCACTAGCGGCACGATCACCAGCGCCCGCAGCAGCCCGCGCCCCGGGAAGCGCCCCCGGGCCAGCACCCACGCCAGGGGCACGCCGACCAGGAGACACAGCAACGTCGCAAGGCTCGCGCAGACGAGCGACAGCCGCAGCGCGTCGAGCGACTCCGGCCGGGTCAGCACGTCGAGCAGGGTGCGCCACGGCGCACGGACGACAAGGCCGGCGACGGGCAGGGTGAGGAACACCACGGCGAGTACGGCGAGTGGCAGCAGGACCGGCGGCAGCCCCGTCGTACGCGCGCTGCTCCGTCGGCTCACGGGCGCTCGAACCCCGCCGCGGTGAGCACGTCGGCCCCCGCGTTGGAAAGGACCAGGTCGACGAACGCCCGCGCGCCCGCCGCGTTGGGCGCGTCCTTCAGCGCCACGATCGGGTAGTCGTTGACCGCCTGCTCGGCCTCGGGGAAGTCGATGCCGGTGACTTTGTCGCCGGCGGCTCGGACGTCGGTGCGGTAGACGAGCGCGGCGTCGACCTCACCGAGCTCGACCTTGGCCAGCGTGGCCTTGACGTCCTGCTCGAGGGTGTCGGGTGCCGGCGTGACACCGGCCGCGGCGAACGCCTTCGCGGCCGCCGCACCACAGGGCACGTCGGGGGCGCAGAGAGCGACCGTCAGGTCCTTGTCGGCGAGGTCGGCCAGCCCGGTGACGTCGCCGGGGTTGTCCGAGGGGACGGCGATCGCGAGCCGGTTGCGGACGAAGACGCTGGGTTCGCCGACCGCTGCACCTGCCTCGGTGACCTGCGTCATCGTCGGGGGGCTGGCCGAGGCGAAGACGTCCGCCGGGGCGCCCTGGGTGATCTGGGTGGCCAGCTCGGAGCTCGCGGCGAAGCTGAACCGCACAGTTGCACCGGGGTGGTCGGCCTCGAACCTCTCGCCGAGCGCCGTGAACGACTCGGTCAGCGACGCCGCGGCCAGGACGGTGACCGTGCCGGTGATGTCGTCGGCGTTCGGGTCGGCGCCGTTGTCCCCGGCCTGCGTCGAGCCGCCCCCGCAGCCGGTCAGGGCCACGGCAAGGACTGCCACGGCGACGCGGATGGTGGTCACGGCCGGCCGCCAGGGCGCTCCACCACGACAGAGGTGGACTTCACCGCCGCGACGGCCATGACGCCGGGCTCCAGGCCGAGCTCGTCGGCGGCCTCCCTGCTCATCAACGACACGACCCGGAAGGGCCCGGCCTGCATCTCCACCTGGGCCATGACGGTGTCACGGGTGACCTTGGTGACGATCCCCCGGAACCGGTTGCGCGCCGAGAGCGCGACCGCGGCGCCGGGCTCGGGGGCGTCGGCGAGCGCCTGGGCGGCGGCCGCGAGAGCCTTGCCCTCGACGCCGTGCCGGCCGGACGGCAGCACCGTGGTCTCGATCCGACCGGCGTCGGCCCACCGGCGCACCGTGTCGGCACTGACCCCCAGCAGGTCGGCCGCCTCGCTGATCCGGAACACCGTCATGGGGGCAGCCTACCGGCGCAGATGCGTCTGTCCTACTGATGGGGTGTCGCATCTGCGGATAGGTATGCCTGGTTTGCGCGCACGTGCGGTTCCGCTGATCGGGGGACGCGCCGCTCGCCGGGTCGCCACTACGATCGCGAGGCACAGGACGAGAACACCCGAGGGAGCTGGCTGGCTGATGAGCGACCCGACCGACACGTCCGAGGTCCCGGCCTCGCTCGCCCCGACCCCCGAGGCCCCCGACCGCAACCTGGCCCTCGAGCTGGTCCGCGTCACCGAGGCGGCCGCGATGGCCGCCGGCCGATGGGTCGGGCGGGGCGACAAGAACGGTGCCGACGGCGCAGCGGTCAACGCCATGCGCCAGCTCATCCACACCGTGAGCATGAGCGGGGTCGTGGTGATCGGCGAGGGCGAGAAGGACGAGGCCCCGATGCTGTTCAACGGGGAGCACGTCGGCGACGGCCGCGGCCCCGAGTGCGACGTCGCCGTCGACCCGATCGACGGCACCCGGCTGACGGCACTGGGCATGGGCAACGCCCTGTCGGTCATGGCCGTGTCACCGCGCGGGTCGATGTTCGACCCGTCCGCCGTCTTCTACATGGAGAAGCTCGCGACCGGGCCCGAGGCGGCCGACGTGGTCGACATCCGCGAGCCGGTGGCGGAGAACGTACGCCGGGTGGCGAAGGCCAAGAACGAGTCCCCCTCGGACGTCACGGTCGTGATCCTCGACCGGCCGCGGCACCAGGCGATGGTCGACGAGGTCCGCAAGACCGGGGCCCGCATCAAGTTCATCACCGACGGCGACGTCGCCGGCGCGATCATGGCTGCCCGCGAGGGCACCGGCATCGACCTGCTGGTCGGCGTCGGCGGCACCCCGGAGGGCATCATCGCCGCCTGCGCCATCAAGACCATGGGCGGGGTGATCCAGGGCCGGCTGTGGCCTACCGACGACGACGAGAGGCAGAAGGCGGTCGACGCCGGTCACGACCTCGACCGGGTGCTGGTCACCGACGAGCTGGTCCGGGGCGAGGACGTGTTCTTCGTTGCCACCGGCATCACCGACGGCGAGCTGCTCACCGGGGTTCGCTACCGCGGTTCCACCGTGCGCACGCACTCGATCGTGATGCGGTCGCGCAGCGGCACGATCCGCATCGTGGAGAGCGAGCACCGGCTCGACAAGCTGCGCGCCTACTCCTCGATCGACTTCGAGCACGCCAACTAGGCCGGGCGGCCCCATGGCGGACGCCCGGCACGACCCGATGACCATCCCCGCCGACCTGCCCGTACCGACCGACGACGGCGCGGCCGACCACCTCCGCGGGGCCGTGCTCCCGTCGCTCGCACTGCCGGCCACGGACGGAACATCCGTCGACCTGGCGATGCTGGAGGGACGGACGGTCCTCTACGCATACCCGCGCACCGGCGAGCCGGGCAAGGACCCCCTGGTCGCCGACTGGGACGCGATCCCCGGTGCCCGCGGCTGCACCCCGGAGGCCTGCGGCTTCCGGGACCACCACGCCGACCTAGCCGCGGCGGGCGCCAGGGTGTTCGGCCTGTCGACGCAGGACAGTGCCTACCAACGTGAAGCGGTCGACCGGCTGCGGCTTCCGTTCCCACTGCTGTCCGACGCCGAGCTGCAGCTGACCGCGGCCGTGCGGCTGCCGACCTTCGAGGTGGCAGGACAGGTGCTGCTGCGCCGCCTCACCCTGCTCGTGCACGACGGCCGGGTGGAGCACGTGTGGTATCCGGTGTTCCCGCCCGACGGGCACGCGGCCGAGGTGCTGGACTTCGTGCGGGCTCAGCCGGCCTGAGGCGGCTCGCTCGCTGATCGGTCGTGTGTGTGCAGGTCGTGCTGGTGCTTGGCGTCGCCACAGTGGACCGGGTCCTCGAGGCACTCGGGGTCCTCGTCAAGGTGCGCGGCGTCTCCCGGCTGCGGCTCGTCGCGGGGTTCGCTCACCATGGCCGCACGATACGCCCCACCGGCGCGTTAGGCGGAACACGCCCACTGTGGTGGCTGCCGGCGGGCCAGCGATAGAAAGGGTCCATGAGCGAGCAGGCCAACGACGACTTCCGCACGGAGCACGACTCGATGGGCGAGGTGCGCGTGCCCCGCGACGCCAAGTGGCGCGCGCAGACCCAACGGGCAGTCGAGAACTTCCCGATCAGCGGCGCAACTCTGGAGCGGTCGCACATCGAGGCGTTGGCCCGCATCAAGGCGGCCGCCGCCACCGTCAACGCCGAGCTCGGCGTGCTCGACGACGACCTTGCCGGCTCGATCGCGGCAGCGGCCGACGAGGTCGCGCGCGGCGACTGGGACGACCAGTTCCCGATCGACGTGTTCCAGACCGGCTCGGGCACGTCGAGCAACATGAACGCCAACGAGGTCATCGCGACCCTGGCCACCGAGAAGCTCGGCCGCGACGTGCACCCCAACGACCACGTCAACGGCTCGCAGTCGTCCAACGACGTGTTCCCGTCCTCCATCCACATCGCGGCAACCTCCGCCGTCGTACGCGACCTGATCCCGGCGCTGCGCCACCTGGATGCGGCACTGACCCGCAAGGCCGACGAGTTCGCCGCCGTCGTCAAGAGCGGGCGTACCCACCTGATGGACGCCACGCCGGTGACGCTCGGGCAGGAGTTCGGCGGCTATGCCGCGCAGGTGCGACTCGGGGTGGAACGGCTCGACGCGACGCTGCCGCGCCTCGCGGAGCTCCCCCTCGGCGGTACGGCGGTGGGCACCGGCATCAACACGCCGCCCGGCTTCTCGGCACGGGTCATCGAGGAGGTGGCGCGAGCCACCGGCCTGCCGTTCACCGAGGCGCGCGACCACTTCGAGGCCCAGGGGGCGCGGGACGGGCTCGTCGAGCTGTCGGGCCAGCTGCGCACGATCGCGGTGTCGCTCTACAAGGTGTCCAACGACGTTCGCTGGATGGGGTCGGGGCCGCGCGCGGGACTGGCCGAGATCCGGCTGCCCGACCTGCAGCCCGGGTCGTCGATCATGCCCGGCAAGGTCAACCCTGTGGTCCCGGAGGCGCTGTGCATGGTCTGCGCCCAGGTGATCGGCAACGACGCCGCGGTCGCCTTCGGCGGTGCGGCCGGATCCTTCGAGCTCAATGTCATGCTGCCGATGCTGGCCCGCAACGTCCTCGAGTCGGTGCGTCTGCTGGCCAACGTCGCGCGGCTGTTCGCCGACCGGTGCGTCGACGGCATCACCGCCGACGTCGACCGGTGCCGGGAGTACGCCGAGTCCTCACCGTCGATCGTGACCCCGCTGAACACGTACATCGGCTACGAGGCCGCGACGAAGGTGGTGAAGCAGTCGCTGGCCGAGCGGAAGACGATCCGCGAGGTGGTGGTCGAGCAGGGGTACGTCGAGGACGGCCGGCTCACGATGGAGCAGCTCGACGAGGCCCTCGACGTGATGCGGATGACCCGCCCCTGACGCGACCGGTCTGTACCAGCCCGCACCTGCCGGTCCCTACCGCGGCAAACGGCCCCCGACCGCGCCATGTTTGCCGCGGTCGGGGGCCAATGATCACGGTCCCGTGATCATTTCCCGAAAGGGGGGGTCGATCCGGGGTCAGTACCAGCCTTGGGACTGGGCGGTCGACCAGGCCGAGCAGGGCGAGCCGTAGCGCCCGTCGATGTACGCGAGCCCCCACTCGATCTGGGTGCCGGGGTTGTCCTGCCAGTCAGAGCCGTACTCCGACATCTTCGAGCCGGGCAGCGCCTGCGGGATGCCGTAGGCACCCGACGACGGGTTCTCGGCATGCGGGTCCCAGCCGGACTCCTTCGCCCACAGCGAGTCGAGGCAGTCGACCTCGCCGGCGCCCCAGCCGTACTTGCTCGCGGCCATCTCTGCGGCGATGCCGCGCGGGTCACCGCCATAGCTGCGCGGCGCCGAGCGGCTGGCCCGCTCGCTGGCCTCCCGGGCCTCGCGGGCCTGCT
>JBOGDY010000154.1:0-5857 GCA_050742955.1 Actinomycetes bacterium
AGCTTGTTGGGCTGCTTGCCGGTCTGGCTGTGCACGAAGATGAGCAGCAGCCTGAGGGTGTCGCGGTAGGCCGCGATGGTGCGGGAGTTGGCCTGCCGCTGCTGGTGAGCCGGTCGGTGAAGAACGAATGGAGAGTCGGCGCGATCAGCGGCATGGCCGGGGCGCCGATCGGCTGTTGAACGTGCGGTGTCCTGGCGGGCATCGATCAGCGCGAGCAGTTCCGGGGCCGCGGACAGATACCAGTACGTCGAGGCCGGATCGCGGTGTCCGAGGCAGGGTCGACAGCGACGGGATCTTCGCCTGCACGTCCCCGTCGCCGCGATACCAGCCGAGCAGCGTCTGGACCGCGAAGGTGTGGGCAGGTCGTGGTTGTGCCGACGTCGAACAAGCACGACTTACGCGACAGCGCCGGGCGAGCCCTGCAGACGATGGACTTCTTCGCATTCGCCCAGTCATGCGGGTTCGACAAACCGTGGCGTCTGCTCGACGCCTAGCTCGACGCTGTCGCTCAGGAGGCGGCCGAACCGGTCGTGGACAAGTGGGTCGACACCCTCGGCGGCGACGACGTCTGGACCGTCGACCACGCCTGGGTCATTGCGGAGAGCCTCCGGGTGGACTTCAACCTGGGGTAGCTCGTCGACACGTGACCGGATGCGCGGGCGCAAGCGTCGCACTCCTGACCGCGCTTCACCGGTCCGATCTTGTGATGAGGCTGCTGCTCATCGCCGGCCCAGCACACCACGACGGCTGGTATCCGGAAGCGAAGCGACCCGACCAACCCAGTTCCCGAGTACATGCAGACCATGCACGGCGAAGTCTCGTCCGACGGCATCGGTTCACTGGCCACGATCTCCTGCCGCACGCTCGTCAGGTGGGCGACCACGAGGTGCAGCTCGAGCATGCAATGGACATGAACCGGAACCTGCCACACGGCGAACTGGCTCTTGGTCCCGGCGCATCCCACGGGTTGCTTGTCGAAAAGGCGGACCTCTGCAAGCGCATGGTCATCGACTTCCTCGACAACGACGCAGTCGAAATGATCGCACCTATCCGACGGAGGGGGACGGGATGATCGTGGTCGCCGAGCGGTCGATCCAGGGAGTCGTCATCGGCTTGTCCTGAGAGGCCGTTCCCGGGAACCACCATTCGATCTTGCTACCCACTGCCGCTGTGCACGGACGACACTGGAGCGCCCCGCATTGTGGGCGTAACCGACATAGCGACCGGAAGCTCTCGTTCCTAGCGTTCGGTGCAGGCAGGGTGAGAGACCTGCCCCCGCCCGAGCGGTGTGTGGCGAAGGGACAGTGAACGACCACGTGACGGTTGCCGACCAAGGGCTGGGCGCCGGAGTTCCGGCGCTGCAGGCCACCGGCCTGGTCAAGGACTTCCGCGGCTTCCGGGCGGTGGACGAGGTCGACCTGTCCGTGGCAGAGGGCCACGTTCATGCGCTCGTCGGTCCCAACGGTGCCGGCAAGACCACGCTGTTCAACCTGCTCACCGGTTTCCTCTCGCCCACTACCGGCTCGATCCGGCTGCACGGGAAGGACATCACCGGCCGCCCGCCGGAGCAGATCGCGCAGCTCGGCGTGGCCCGGTCGTTCCAGATCACCAGCCTGTTCGAGCAGATGTCGCTGCGCGAGCACGTCGAGCTGGCGCTGCAGGGCAAGACAACTCTCGGCTACCGGTTCTGGCGCTCGGAACGGTTGCTCGGCCGGTTTCGGGCCCGCGCGATGGAGCTGCTCGACGAGGTCGGTCTGGCGGACCTGGCCGGCCTGCCGGCCGGCACACTGGCCTACGGCCAGAAGCGGGCCCTCGAGCTGGCGCTGGCGCTCGCGCTCGAGCCGTCGTTGCTCCTGCTCGACGAGCCGACCGCCGGGATGGGTATGGAGGACGTCCAGCGCACGATCGCCCTTGTCGGCCGGATCCGCACCGGCCGGACGGTGGTGCTCGTCGAGCACAACATGAACGTGGTGGGCAGCCTTGCCGACCGCGTAACGGTCCTGCAGTTCGGCAAGGTGCTCGTCGAGGGGCCGTACGACGAGGTTCGCTCCGATCCGAGGGTGATCAGCGCTTACCTGGGTGAGGCCGTTGCTTAGCGTCGAGGGCCTGTCCGCCCACTACGGCGAGGCAAAGGTGCTGCGGGACGTCAGCCTCGCCGTGGCGGCCGGGGAGGTCGTCACCCTCGTGGGGCGCAACGGCGCCGGCAAAACGACGCTGCTGCGCAGCGTCATGGGGCTGCACCGGGGCTGCACCGGCGCCGTGATCCTGGACGGGGCCCGGATCGACCGGATGCCGGTGCACATGCGCGCGCGCCGGGGCCTGGGTTACGTCCCGGACGACCGCGGCGTCTACGCGTCCCTGTCGGTCGACGAGCACCTGAGCCTTCCGCCGTCGGTGTCGTCCGACGGCTGGTCGGTGCAGCGCATCTACGACGCGTTCCCACAGCTGGGCGAGCGCCGGCGATCCGCAGGGACGAAGCTGTCCGGCGGTGAGGCCCAGATGCTCGCGATCGCTCGGGTGCTGCGCATGGGTGCCCGGATTCTGCTGTGCGACGAGCCGACCGAAGGCCTGGCACCCCGCCTGGTCCAGCAGATCGGCGCGATCCTCCGCGAAGTGAAGGAGCACGGGGTGACCGTCTTGCTTGTCGAACAGAACCTGCACTTCGCCACAAGGGTGGCCGACCGCCACTACCTGCTGGCCCAGGGCCGGATTGTCGAGGCGCTGGCCAACGCGGACGTGCAGCGGAGGGAGAAGGAGCTGCTCGAACACCTCGGGATCTGACCAAAGGACAGCAGCCAAGGGACTTGGGTCGCCGCGACGGCGTCTCGATGCGATGAGGAGGATGGGATGCGACGGAGGCGGATCTTGACCGCCGCGACAGTTGCCATGGGCGGGCTCGCCCTCGTGGCCTGCGGGCAGGGTGGGCCCGAGAGCGGCGGAGGGAAGGTCAGCGGCGACAAGCTCGTGCTCGCCGTCCTCAATGACCAGAGTGACGTCTATGCCGAGCTGTCCGGCAAGAACAGCGTCGAAGCGGTCGAGATGGCCGTCGCGGACTTCAAGAAGGAGCACGGCGACGACGCAGTTACCAAGAACATCGATGTGGTCAGCGCCGACCACCAGAACGAGCCGGAGCTCGCCAACTCGAAGGCCCAGGAGCTGTACGACCGTCAGGGCGCGGACATCATCCTGGACGTGCCCACGTCCTCGGCCGCGCTGGCGGTGGCCAACCAGGCGAAGGCCAAGAAGAAGCTGTTCATCGACATCGGCGCGGCCACCACCGAGCTGACCGGAGCGTCCTGCAACAAGTACACGTTCCACTACGCATACGACACGTACATGCTGGCCAATGGCACTGGCACGCAGGTCACGAAGCAGGGCGCGAAGAACTGGTACATCATCTACCCGGACTATGCCTTCGGGCAGGACATGAACAAGAGCTTTTCGTCGGCGGTAAAGGCCGCCGGCGGGACGATCGTGAAGTCCGACCCGACGCCGTTCCCCAACGACAATTTCTCGACCTTCCTGCTTAAGGCGCCCAACCTCAACCCGACGCCCGACGTGGTCGGCACCATGCAGGCAGGCGGCGATCTGGTCAACCTGGTCAAGCAGTACAACGAGTTCAAGCTCCAGGACAAGGGCGTGGACCTGGCCGTCGGACTGATGTTCGATACCGACATCAAGTCCATCGGCGTGGACCCGCTCGCGGGCACCCTGTTCACGACGGCCTGGTTCTGGAACATGGACGACGAGAGCCGCGCCTGGGCCGACCGATTCAAGAAGCGCACCGGCACCCGGCCGACGTTCGCACATGCGGGCAACTACTCGGCCGCGCTGGAATACCTGGAGGCCGTGCAGCGGGCGGGCACCGATGGTTCCGACGAGGTCGTGGCAGAGCTCGAGGGCCGGAAGGTGGACGACTTCTTCCTGCGCAACGGCGAGATACGCGCAGCTGACCACCGGGTCATCCATGACGCGTACCTCGTGAAGGTGAAGGAGGAGACCCAGGTAAAGGAGGACTTCGACTTCGTGGACCTCGTGGAGACCATCCCCGCGGCGGAGGCCTTCAAGTCGGTGTCCGAGTCGGGTTGTGAGATGCCCGGGTCCTAGGTGGCAGACGGGCCGGGGACCGCCACGGCGGGCTCCGGCCCGGCTGGCCGAGAACGGCGAGGGATCGATGTCCAACTTCATCCAGCAGGCGTTCAACGGGCTTGTCGGCGGCAGCTTCTACGCGCTGCTCGCTCTCGGGCTGTCCGTCATCTTCGGGATGCTGCGGGTGGTCAACTTCGCGCACGGCGCGTTCTACATGCTCGGCGCCTTCGGCACCTATCTGCTGCTCGCCGAGGCCGGGGTGAACTTCTGGATGTCCCTCCTCATCATGCCGCTGCTGCTGGGTGTGGCCGGCGTGCTGCTCGAGCGGCTGTTCGTCCACCGGCTCGCGGCGCTGGACCCGCTCTACAACTTCCTGCTCGCGTTCGGGTTCACGTTGCTGCTGCAGGATCTGGTCCGCCGGCAGTACGGCGTGCAGTCCAAGCCCTACCCGCGGCCGGAGTTGCTCGACGGTTCGGTCAACCTCGGACTGTTCAGCTACCCGACGTACCAGGTGTTCGTGCTGGTGTTCTCGCTGGTGGTCTGCGCCGGCGTGTACCTGCTCCTGAACCGCACCAAGGTCGGCATGATCGTGCGGGCCGCGACTGAGCGACCGGAGACCACGGCGGCGCTGGGAATCAACGTCGGTCGGTGGGTGACCCCGGTCTTCGGGTTCGGTATCGCCCTGGCTGGCCTGGCGGGCGTCCTGGCGGCGCCGATGCGCGCGATCAACCCGCTGATGGGCGGCGACCTGATCATCGTGGTGTTCGCCGTGGTGGTGATCGGCGGTCTGGGCTCGATCTTCGGGTCGGTGCTCGCCGGTTTCGTCATCGGGATGTTGGAGGCGCTCGGCAATCTCTACGTACCGTCGCTGTCGCAGATGCTCGTGTTCATCGTGATGGCCGCCGTGCTGCTGCTCCGACCGGCCGGGCTGTTCGGACGCGAGGAGGCCGTCGCGTGAGATGGTTGGCGTCCGGCCGCTCGCCGTTCATCCGGCTCACCGCCGCCGGCGTGGGCCTGTTCCTGGCGCTCGCCCTGCCCTGGTTCGTCTACCCTCCGGTCGCGATGGACATCATGTGCTGGGCATTGTTCGCCATGGCCCTGGACCTGTTGCTGGGCTATACCGGCCTGCTGTCGTTCGGGCACGCCGCGTTCTGGGGCAGCTCGGCGTACGCCACCGGCCTCGCGGCGGTCCACGTCGGCGTCCCGTTCCCGCTGGCCGTGGCCGCGGGCGCCCTGGTGGCGATGGCCCTGGCGGTGCCGATCGGAGTGCTCTCGGTGCGGCGCACCGGCATCTACTTCGCGATGGTGACACTGGCCTTCGCGCAGATGCTGTTCTTCATCGCCAACCAGTGGCGCGATGTGACCGGTGGTGAGAACGGCCTTCAGGGCATCCCGCGGGAGCTGTTCGGTCTCGACCTCTCCGACGCGTTCTATTTCTACTACGCCGGCCTCCCGATGGTGCTGGTCGGGATGCTCGCCGCGTGGCGGATCGTCCGGTCGCCCTTCGGCCGGGTTCTCGTCGCGATTCGGGACAACCCCGCCCGCGCCCGCGCGCTCGGCTACCCGGTGACGCGGTACAAGGTCATGGTGTTCGTCATGTCCGCCGGCTTGTCCGGTCTCGCTGGCGGCGTCTATGCGATCAGCCATGGTTTCGCATCCCTGCAGGAGGTCTACTGGACCACCTCCGGGGAGGTGGTGGTGATGACCGTGCTCGGCGGGATTGGGACGTTGTGGGGCAGCGTGATCGGGGCGGCGCTGATCGTTCAGC
>JBOGDY010000155.1:0-5803 GCA_050742955.1 Actinomycetes bacterium
GTCGAGCTCGAGCTCGAACCGCTTGCCCTGGCGGACACCGTTGATGCCGTCGAAGCCGAGCCTGGGCAGGGCCTGCGCCACCGCCTTGCCCTGCGGGTCGAGGATCTCCGGTTTGAGCATGACGTCGACGACGACGCGAGCCATCCGATGTGCTCCTGCGTAGGCGGGGTGGGCCGCCTCCGAGCCTACCGGCGAGGCAGGCGCCGCCTCGCTGACCGGCACGCGGCCCGTCGCTGACCCTCACGCGGCCCGTCGCTGACCCGCACGCGGCCCGTCGCTGACCCGCACGCACCAATGGTGCGGCCGTCGCCGTCCGTGGCGATCAGGACGGCTCACCAACCACATCAGCACCATTGGTGCGTGGCAGTCAGCGATCATGAACCCACGCCGGCACCGGCGTCAGGTCAGGCGCGGCTCTGCCACGCCTCCCAGGCGCTGGACACCATGTCGCGCAGGTCGCGGTCGGCGGTCCAGCCGAGGTCGCGCTCGATTGCATCCACGGCCGCGACCAGCCGCGCCGGGTCGCCCGGCCGGCGGTCGACCACCTCGGCCTCGAAGTCCCTACCGGTGACCGCGCGCACCACGTCGAGCACCTCCTTCACCGACGCACCCTCGCCGCGGCCGACGTTGTAGGTGGCCGCCTGCGGACCGGCCTCCAGGGCGCGCGCGGCGGTCACGTGGGCGTCGGCCAGGTCGACCACGTGGATGTAGTCGCGGACGCAGGTGCCGTCCGGCGTCGGGTAGTCGGCGCCGAACACCTGCGGTGGGACGCCCGACGAGAGGGCCCGGAACACGAGAGGGATGAGGTTGAACACGCCCCGATCGCCGAGGTCCGGGGCGCCGGCGCCCGCCACGTTGAAGTAGCGCAGCGACACCCAGCCGATCTTGGTGGCTCGCGCCAGGTCGCGCAGCATCCACTCACCGATCAGCTTGGTCTCGCCGTACGGGTTGATCGGTCGCGGCGGCGCGTCCTCGGTGACCAGGTCGAGGTCGGGCGTGCCGTAGACCGCGGCGCTCGAGGAGAACAGGACCCGTTCGACGCCGACGTCGGTGCAGGCCTCGAGCAGGCTGCGGGTGCCCTCGACGTTCTGCTGCCAGTACATCAACGGCTTCTCGACCGACTCGCCGACCGCCTTCTTGGCGGCAAGGTGCACGACGCCGGTCACATCGTGGTCGCGCAGCGCCCGCGCGACCGCGGCGGTGTCGAGGAGGGTCGCCTCCACGAACGGCACGCCGTCGGCCACGTTCTCCCGGAACCCGGACGACAGGTCGTCGAGGACGACCACGTCCATGCCCGCCTGCCCGAGGGCCCGGGCGATGTGCGAACCGATGTAGCCGGCGCCGCCGGTGAGCAACCACGTCACGGGCACACCCTAACGAGGGCGGTCAGCCCCAGCGCTGCCCCGTGAGGCGCTCGTACGCCTCGACGTACTTGGCCCGGGTCCGCTCCACCACCTCGTCCGGCAGCGGCGGCGGCTCCTCCCCGGAGGTTCGGTCCCAGCCGGACGCCGGCGAGGTGAGCCAGTCGCGCACGAACTGCTTGTCGAACGACGGCTGCGGGTGGCCGGGCTCCCACTGGTCGGCCGGCCAGAACCGCGACGAGTCCGGGGTCAGCACCTCGTCGGCCAGCACCATCGTGCCGTCGGCGGCCCGGCCGAACTCCAGCTTGGTGTCGGCCACGACGACGCCGCGCTCGTGCGCCACGTCCCGCGCGCGGCGGTAGACGGCCAGCGTGAGGTCGCGCAGCTGCGCAGCTACGTCCTCGCTGACGGTGGCCGAGACCTCGTCGTACGACACGTTCTCGTCGTGCGACCCGAGCGCGGCCTTGGTCGCCGGCGTGAACACCGGCTCCGGCAGCGCCGACCCGTCGACCAGCCCGGCCGGCAGCGGCACCCCGCACACCTGCCCCGTGGCCAGGTAGTCGGCCAGCCCGGACCCGGCGAGGTAGCCGCGCGCCACGCACTCGACCGGGAACATCTCCAGCCGCCGGCAGACGACCGCCCGCCCGGCGTACTCCGCGGGCACGTCGGTGGACACCACGTGGTTGGGCACCAGGTCGGCCAGCCGGTCGAACCACCACAGCGACAGCTGGGTGAGCACTGCGCCCTTGTCCGGGATGGGGGTGGGGAGCACAAAGTCGTACGCCGAGATGCGATCGCTCGCGACCATGAGCAGGTGCCCGTCGGGGGTCTCGTACAGGTCCCGGACCTTGCCGCTGTGCAGGTGTCGGTAGTCCGTCACAGGGCAAGTGTGGCAGCGCAACCGAGATCGGTCATCGCGGCGTGGGTGGGGTGGAGCGCACCCGTCGCGCGATCTCGATGATGCTGCTCTCGTTCTGGTCGCCGAGGCCCGCTGCCAGGAGCTGATCCAGGCCATCCAGGGCTGCCTGACCGAACGGTGCGCCCAGACCGAGCTTCTCGGCCAGGCGAACGCCGTACTCCGCGTCCTTGCGGCGCAACCGGCCGGAGAACACGATGTCCTGCGCATGGTCGCCGTCGGCCATCCGCCGGCTGTTGCGCACCACCTGAGGACTGGCCGCCTGTCCGGAGGCGATGGCGCGTGCCACCTGGTCGAGGTCGAGCCCCGCGCATTCCGCGAGTGCCATGCCCTCCGCGGCCGAGGCGATCTGCACCGCACCCATAAGATTGATGATCAACTTGTACGCGGTGCCTGCCCCGACCGGTCCGAAGTGCAGCCGGTCGACAGCCAGCGGCTGCAGCAGCGACTCGGCCGCATCAAGGTGGGCCTTGTCAGCACCGATGAGCAGCGTCAACCGGCCGGCCGCCGCGGCCTCCGGCAGCCCGGTCACCGGGCAGTCGAGGAAGCGCAGCCCCCGCGCCTGGGCGGCCGCCGACAGCTCCAGCACCCAGCCATGGGACAGGGTCGAGCACTCGATCGCGAATGCCCCCGGCTCCACGTCGGCGGCGAGGACGCCGTCGGCCCCCTGCCACACGGACCTGGAGGCCTGGTCGTCACTGACCATGACGAACACTGCCTCGGCGCCGTCCGCCGCATCCCGAGGTGAATCGGCCCAGCTGGTGCCACCTTCGATCAGCGCCGCGGCCTTGTCACGCGTCCGGTTGAAGACGACGACCTGATGGCCGGCCGCACGAAGGCGCCCGGCCATCCCTCGACCCATCCGCCCCAGGCCGATGAAGGCGACGCGCCCGGCGGGACGTCGCGGACCAGCCGTCATACGACAGCGTCGCGGATCGGTGCCCGCATGACTGCCACGAGGTCGCCGAGCTGGTGGTCGGAGGCCGCTTGGTCGAGGGAGCTACGCAGGGTTTCCTCGTATGTCGGGTGGGCGCCGGCCAGGCGAGCGCGGCCTTCTTCGGTGATGACGGTGTAGACGCCGCGCCGGTCGTCCGGGCACAGCGTCCGCCGCGTCAGTCCGGCCGACTCCAGCCGAACCACCAGCCGGGACACCGAGCTCTGGTTGAGGCCGATCAGCTCGGCCAGCTCCTGCATCCGGAGCTCGCCGTCCTCGGCGGCGGCCAGCCGGTCCAGCGCGCGGTACTCGGACAGCCCGATCCCGTGCCGTCGCTGCAGCGCCCGGGCCAGCTCGCCCTCGACCCGGGCGTGGAGTGCGACGACCCGACCCCACACCTGCGTCTGCTCCATCGCCATCACGCCCTCGCCGTCGTTGACACCAAAGTACATGTAGGGCCAACATATGCATGTACAAGCAGTCAGACCACGCCAGCGACAGCAGCGGTGCGTAGATCCGCCGGGCCGAAGGGCTCCACCCCACGGAGGACAGTTGAACAGCGCAACCCTTGCCCGGTTCCTGGTTCTGGCCTTGCTCTGGGGGAGCAGCTTCACGTTCATCAAGGTGTCGCTGGAGGGTCTGACCCCGAGCCAGCTCGTCCTCAGCCGGCTGGTGCTCGGCGCCGCGGTGCTGCTCGCGATCGCCGGGGTTCGATCGGTCGGCCTGCCCCGCTCCGGTGGCATCTGGGTCCACGTGGCCGCCGCTGCCCTGCTCGGCAACGTCGTCCCGTTCCTGCTGCTGTCGTACGGCGAACAGACCACCGGCGCCGGTCTTGCCGGCGTCCTCGTCGGGAGCACCCCGCTGCTCACCCTGACGCTCGCTGCGGCGGCCCTGCCCACCGAGCGGGCAACCCCCCGCAAGGCTGTCGGCCTGCTGATCGGCTTCCTCGGTGTGGTGCTCGTGATCGGCCCGTGGCGTGACTCGCTCGGATCGGTCGGCGGACAGCTGGCCTGCCTCGGCGCAGCGCTCAGCTACGCGGCCGGCTTCGTGTATGTGCGTAAGCACCTGTCGCCCCGAGGCCTCGCCCCGCTGGCCCTCGCCGCCTCGCAACTCGTCGCGGCGGCAGCGCTCCAGGCACTGGTGACCCCGTTCCTGACCTGGCACACCCCGCACTTCACCAGCCGGGTGACCGCCAGCATCGTCATCCTCGGCCTGCTCTGCACCGGCCTTGCCTACGTGCTGTACTTCCGGCTCATCGGCGACGTCGGGGCGACCACCGCATCCGCGGTCAACTACGTCGTCCCGGTCGGTGCGGTGCTGATCAGCGTGGTGCTGCTCGGCGAGCCGGTCACCTGGAACCTACTGGCCGGCGGCCTGGTGGTCCTCTTCGGCGTGGCCTATGCAGAGAACCGCATCAAGGATCTCCGCCGACGGTCGGCAGACTCTACGCACCTCACTACACGGATGCGCGCGGTGCTGATGCTGCTCATCTCGTCGGTCGTGCTTGGCATCGGGGTGGCGCTGCTCCTCGAGGCGGCGCTCGGTTCGGACGGCTATTCGACGCTGATCAACGGGCTGTCGATCGCGACCGGCGCTCCGTTCGTGGTCGTCAATTGCGTGGTGGGGGTGCTCCTCGTCGCGATGGCCTGGGCTCGCGGCTTGCGGCCTGCGCTCGGGACGGTGGTGCAGCCGGTGGTGGTCGGCGTCACCGTCTCCGCGGCGATGGACGTGATCGCTCAGCCGGACCATCTTGCGCTGCGCGGCGGACTGCTCCTGCTGGCCCTCCCGGTGTTGGCGGTGGGGGTGGCGGGCTACCTGGGCAGCGGTACCGGCGCCGGCCCGGCTGAGGCCGCTGCGCTCGCCTGGGATCCACCGATTCCGTTCAGGTGGAGCTACAGCGTCGTGCAGGGCGGCGGCGCGCTCGCCGGCTGGCTGCTCGGCGGCGCCATCGGGCCGGGCACGCTCCTGGTGGCCTTCCTCCTGGGCCCTGCCGTGGATCTGCTGTCCCGGCGCTACAGATGGTTCGACTTCCACGCCGAGGACAGCGCTGTCACCTCGCGGCTTGGCGGTCAGAGGATCGGCGCCGGGTCGTCGCCCTGATCCTTCACCAAGTCTTACAAGATCAGCCACGAGCCGATCCGCACGACCGTATGAGCCACCAAGGTCTCGCGCGACGTGCCGCACCGTGAAGCTGGTATGGGCAACGGCATAGTCCGCAAGGGCATGCGCGGTATCGGCCCGCAAATGTCACTCTGCAGCCCGATGAGTGAAATTCCATGCCTGGGATTCTCAATAACTTGCAACCGTACGCAACATCTGGCCTCATCCCGCCGTTGGGTGCAAAGGTCCAGGTCAACGGCTCGACCACGTGCCACCCGGGCAGCGTGCCCGACGAATCAGAGGATCGGTGCGGGGTCAAGGTGGCAGCGGCCCGGTGACGGCGTACGACGTCCTCGACCCGCGCTACGACGGCGGCGAGCTGGGCGCCGGCCGCGCCAGTGAACGACCCCGGGTCGGCGACGAGCCTGTCGGGATCGGCGCGCGAAAGGCCAGCCGCGGGCCCCGGCTTCGTCGGCAGTCCAGAGGGCCGGA
>JBOGDY010000156.1:0-5739 GCA_050742955.1 Actinomycetes bacterium
CTACGGCGCACGCGGGCTCCGGCGCCCGCTCGAGCTGCGTCCCCGCGTCCCCACGGTCACGGGACCCACGCCGTGACCGGGCGCAACCGCGCGTTCCTCCTGGCCGGGCTGCTGGTCGCGCTGCTGCT
Source organism: Actinomycetes bacterium (assembly GCA_050742955.1). Lineage (GTDB taxonomy): Bacteria > Actinomycetota > Actinomycetes > JACCUZ01 > JACCUZ01 > CAWIXB01. The sequence goes on from JBOGDY010000156.1 coordinate 129, forward strand.
GGCGGGTGGCGTCAGCTACTACGCGAGCTCCATGCCGGACGGCCTCGAGAAGGTCGCTGCCGACAAGGGCGTGGACGAGGGCTCGCGAGGCCACGACCTGGCCGGCTCGCCGGTCGCCGACTACGCCGTGGAGGGTGTCGACGACGACCGGCTCTCCACCGCGCTGGCGGGGGTGGCCGGGGTCGCGGTGACCCTCGCGCTGGGGGGCGGGCTCTTCCTCGCCGTACGCCGTCGCGCGCCGGCCGACGAGGATGCCGGCCTGCAGCGTGACGGGGCCGCATCCGGGACCCGGTGACGTGGGCGCCGGCCACGGCCACCAGCTCTACCGGCAGGGCGACTCGCCGGTCCACCGGCTGCCACCCTACGTCAAGCTGGTCGCCACCTTCGCCTTCGTGGTCGCGGTGGTGGCCACCCCGCGGGCCGCGTTCTGGGCGTTCGGCGTGCATGCAGCTCTGCTGCTGCTCGCGATCCGCGCCGCCGGCCTCCGCGCGGGCACCGTCGCGCGTCGGATGGTCGTCGAGCTGCCGTTCGTGGCCTTCGCGGTGATCCTGCCGTTCGTCGCCACCGGACCCCGGGTGGACGTGGCCGGACTGAGCCTGTCCGAGCCGGGCCTGCTCGGAGCCTGGAACATCATGGCCAAGGGCACCCTCGGCGTCGTCGCCACCATCGTCCTGTCGGCCACCACCGAGCTCCGCTCACTGGTGGCGTCCCTGCAGCGACTGCACGTCCCCCAGATGCTCGTCCAGATCATGACGTTCATGATCCGTTACGCCGACGTGGTCGGCGACGAGATGCGCCGCATGCACGTCGCCCGTCAGTCTCGCGGGTTCGCCCCCCGCGACGTCCGCCACCTCAAGGTCGTCGCCCGGTCGGCGGGGGCGCTGTTCATCCGGGCCTTCGAGCGTGGCGAGCGGGTCTACCTGGCGATGGTGAGCCGTGGCTACACCGGCAGCCTTCCGGTCCTCGACGCGACCAGGGCCACGAGCGCCGAGTGGGCCACGGCCGCGGCCCTGCCCGTGGCCGCGTCGTGCGTGGCCGTCGCCGCCTGGGTGACGTTGTGACCGCCGCTCCCTCGCTCGAGGTCACCGGGCTCGCCTTCGCCTACCCCGACGGGCGGCAGGCGCTCTACGGCGTGGACCTGCGGGTCGACCGTGGTGAACGGGTCGCACTGCTCGGCCCCAACGGCGCCGGCAAGACCACGCTCGTCCTGCACCTGAACGGGATCCTCGGCGGTGGTGGCGGCACCGTCCGGGTGGCCGGGCTGCCGGTGGAGAAGCCGAACCTCCAGGAGGTGCGGCGCCGGGTCGGCATCGTCTTCCAGGACCCCGACGACCAGCTGTTCATGCCGTCAGTGCGTGCTGACGTCGCGTTCGGGCCGGCCAACCTGGGACTGCGCGGTCCCGAGCTGGACGAGCGGGTGCGGACGGCTTTGGACCGCGTCGGCATGCTGGACGAGGCCGACCGACCCCCCCACCACCTCAGCTTCGGCCAGCGCCGCCGGGTCGCCGTGGCGACCGTGCTCGCGATGGAGCCGGACATCCTCGTGCTCGACGAGCCGTCCTCCAACCTCGACCCGGCCAGCCGGCGCGAGCTGGCCGACATCCTCGTCGACCTCGACGTGACGATCCTGATGGTCACCCACGACCTGCCTTACGCACTGCAGCTGTGCCCCCGGTCGGTCGTGCTCAGCGAGGGGTCGGTGGTGGCCGACGGCCCCACCCGCGACCTGCTGTGCGACGAGACGCTGATGCGAGCGCACCGGCTCGAGCTGCCGTTCGGGTTCGACCCGGCAGGTGTTGCGGCCAACCTGGCCCGCCATCCGGGTTGACCGGGAGATCATGGGGCAGGACTCACGCACGGAGGTCATGCCCATGACGATGCAGTCGCAGACCGGCAAGGGTGGCTTGGAGGCCCGGCCACCCGATCCCGCGCCGGCGCGCACGCCGGCCGAGATCGAGGCCGAGATCGAGCGCACCCGGGCGCGGCTGGCCGGCACCGTCAACGCAATCGCCAGCCGGGTGAAGCCCGCCAACGTCGCCCGGCGCACCGCCGTGTCGGCCAGGTCGAAGGTCATCGACGAGCGGGGGAACCTGCGCACCGCCCGGGTGGCCGCAGCAGCCATCGGCGTGCTGGCCGTCGCCGGGTTCATGACCTGGCGCCGCGCCAGGTGATCGCCTCCGGGGTCGGCTCCCGGCTCACCTCCCGACGTGGTCGAACCGCGATGATCGTCAGCCTGTGGGGCCTCCACCAGGCTGGACGACCGCGTTCACCGTGAGGGAGTACGGCGCGTACTGCTGCACCTGCTCGGTCGGCTCGTCGTAGGCCACGATGGCGACGACCTTCCCGAACTGGCCGAACCGCTCGAGCTGGACCCTGCTCAGCTGAACGCTGTCCTGGCCGTCGAACTCGACCTGCCGGACGCGCGGCGCCCTTCCCTCCTTGATGCCCACGAGACGCAGGTTCCAGTTGTGGACCTGGGTCGGGTGGATCTGCGACGGCGACTGGAACGGCGCGAGGCTCGAGCCGTCGCTGACCGCCGTGCCGCCGACCGTGATGTCGTCGACCAGCAGGCCACCCTCGTTGACGCTGCCGTCGCTGACGTAGCGGAATCCGACGAGGATGCTCTGCCCGGCGTACGCCGACAGGTCGTACGAGTGCGGCTCGAAGCCGGTGGTCGTCCCGTTCAGGCCCGGCCCCAGCGGAGCGGGGACGGTCTTGTCGCCGGCAATGGTGGTGTAGGTGGCGCCGCCGTCCGTCGAAACCTGCACGTAGCCGTAGTCGAACCCGAGCTCCGCGCCGTACTTCGCGAGGAACCGCAGCGTCGGGTCGGCCGTCGGGACGCTCACCGATGTGACCGCGGTGGCGTCGATGTTGTTGCCGTTGCCCGACCACAGGACGGGGTTGCCCGAGCGGTCCGGGTCGTTCGGCACGATGGTCCAGGCCAGCGGGATGGGAGGCAGCGACTGGGCGCCGGTGAACGACAGAGCACGCAGGTCACTGCCCCTCAGTAGCTCGCCGCCTGCCCCCTGCAGGGGGACGTAGTCGGCACCGTTGGGAGCGGCGCCCGGGTCGTCGTTCGCATCCGGGTTGTCCAGGTTGACGGTCGAGCGCAGGCTCGGCGTCGTCACCCTGCTCTTGGGTACGCCGACGACCTCCCCCTTCGTCGTGTCACCGACGATCTTGTCGATCAGGACCATCGTCTGGTGGTCGTGGAGCACCCCGTACATGTTGGAGGCACCCTCGGCCTCCAGCGCGGCGTCAAGGCTGGCAAGGCCCTGCAGATCGCCGTCGTTGTGCAGCCGGGAGATGATGTCGGTGCCGTAGCGGTCGAACAGGAACGACATGAGCGAGTAGGCGTTGCCGTAGTCAGCGAGGAGCTCGTTGGGGTCGCCCTCGCCCCACAGGTTGAGGGAGTTCTCCGGCCCGCCGCAGTCTCGCGGGTTGGGGTTGAACGGCGTCTGCACGATGCCGAACCCTTGGAAGCAGTACAGGTGGCTGTCGGCGCCGCGGTCGAACACCGTCGTCGTCGAGTCGACGTAGCCGGTCAGGGTCTGTGCCCAGTCGGACAAGCCCTCGTTGACCCACGTCGTCTCGAACGGGTCCGTGTAGGAGTGCGCGAGGTGCTGCCACTCGTGCGCGAACACACCCTCGTAGAGGTTCGGGCGTGCGGGCCGGCTGGTGCACAGGTCGGCGGTGGGCTCGTCCGGCGGGTCCGCCGTGGTGCGGTGCAGCCAGTCGAACGCGTCGATCGTCATGACGTTGCGGTCGAACAGCTCGTTGAGCTGCACGGAGAAGAAGCCGGCGATGTAGGTGGGTGCTGCGGGGAAGGTGTAGAAGTTGTCGTCCCGGACGTTGTCGACGAGGGTGACGGTCTTGTTGCCGCCACCGGTGTAGACGCCACCGTTGCCGTTGGCGTCGGGTCCGAGAATGGCGTTGCTGCCGTCGCGGTCAGGAGGCGTGCTGAAGGTGGCCGTCTCCTTGGGGTACATGTTGCTGTCGAACTCGCTGACCAGGTGCGCGACCTGCGCGTCCGTGATCTGCGTCGACGTCGGGACCTGGAGCCGGCAGTCGCCGGCGGGGAAGGCGACGTCGTTGGCAACCCAGACCTCGATGTTGTCGCCGACCCCCCGCAGTGTGTAGTCCTTCCGGTACAGGATCCCGTTGAAGGCGTCGAGGCCGAGCCACTGGCGGACGGTCCCGACGGGCGGCGTCTCGGCCGCGGCGGCGGCGGCGGATGCCCCGCCCGTCGCCCGGGCCTGGGCCTGGGCCTGGGACCGGCCCAGATCGAGCTGCTTCGTCGAGAACCGCTTGTTCGGCGGCAGCTCCTGGATGCCGCTGGACGGCGAGGTCTTCGCCTGAGCGGTTGGCGCCTTCGGTGCGGCGGACGCGGCGGTGGCGGGTACCGCCACCATGCTCGCCGCGGCCAGGATCGAGGCGGTGCCGACGGCGAGTCGCGGTGCTCTCATGTGGCCCCCTTCGGGCGGGGGTCCGTCACGGCGTGACCGCTCAGACGGTGACCGGTGCGCGCGGATGGACTCACCTCAGTGCTAGCCGATGTGGGTCACCGAGACAAGAGGGGTCAGACCGGCCGCTGGAGGCGTTGCAGTCCGGGCCACAGGGCAGCCATCACCAGGTCGACGGCCCGGTCGGTGTCCAGCCGGGGGCGGCCGCCGGGCCGCTGCTGCTGCTCGCCGGGCGACCGCGCACGCCACACGGCGAGGCGCTCGCAGGCGCTGACGACCAGGTCGGACCACGCCTCGCGTTCCGCGTCGTCGAGGCGGGCGCCGCCGGGCAGCCGCTCGATCCGGGCCGCGGTCAGCTCCACCTGTTGCTGCCGGATCCGGGCCACCTCCTCGGCGGCCGGGCCGGCCTCGAGCATCGCCTCGTTCAGCAGCATCGCCCAGGCGCCGCCGTGGGAGTCGATGAAGGTGAAGAAGGCGTGGACCGACGCGCGGAACAGCTCCTGCGGATCGGCCGCCTCGGGGGGCGCCTGCTCGGTCGCGGCCCGCAGCTCGGTGCGCGCCCGCGCGATGCAGGCGAGCAGCAGCCCCTCCTTGGAGCCGAAGTAGTCGTAGAGCATCGGCTTGGTGATCCCGGCCCGGGCGGCGACCTCGTCCATGGTGGCGGCCCGGTAGCCGCGCTCGGCGAACACGTCCTCGGCCGCCGCGACCATCAGCGGCTCGCGCTCGGCCCGGGAGAGCCGGACCCGGCGGCCCCGGCCGGCGGTCTGCTCGCTGGCGGTCTGCTCGCTCATCCCGTCCAGTCTAGACCTACCGTCGGTAACTTACTCGTGGTAGGTTGTCCGGATGGTCCTCGTTCGTCCCCCCGGCCACGCCTCCATCTCCGTGGTCCGCAGCGCCGACGGCACCGCGCTGTCCACCGCCGCCCACGGGCCGGCCGATGCGCGCGTCACGCTCCTGCTCGCCCACGGCTGGTGCCTCGACAGCACGTCCTGGGACCCGGTGCTGCCCCTCCTGCTCGACCGGCCCGACCCGCCGCGGATCGTGACCTACGACCACCGTGGCCACGGCCGGTCCGGGCGCGACCACCGGGTCGCCGTCCGCGGCGGCCGGGCCAGCATCGCCACGCTCGCCGACGACCTGGCCACGGT
>JBOGDY010000157.1:0-5736 GCA_050742955.1 Actinomycetes bacterium
AAAGGTCAGGACGCGGGCGTCGGTCTCGGCCCGCACCCCGGACGCCGCGAGGGCGCTGTCCTCGGACAAGGCGGCGAGCTCGGCGTCGATCGTCAGCCAGGTGAAGCTGGACCGGGCGGCGTCGATGGTCGAGGCAGGAACGGGATCCTGCTCGTCCAGCGCCGCGTGGACCTGCTCCAGCAGCTGCGCGTCCTCAGGGGTGAGCTCGGCCATCACAGGCCTCCCTCACCGGCGGCGATGGCGCCGACGGCGACGAGCTCGCGGCGCAGGCGCTCGAGGCATCGACCTCGGGTGGGGCCGATGCTGCCGACCGGCATGCTGAGGGCCTCGGAGATCTCCGCGTAGCTGCGGTCGGGGGTGTAGGCCAGGGCCCGGAGCAGGACCCGGCAGCGGTCCGAGACGCGGTCGAGCGCCTGCACGACCAGCCGGCGCTGCTCTCCCAGCTCGGCGACCGCCTCGGGTGAGTGCTCGTCACCCAGCGGCGCCTCGCTGAGTTCGACGGAGTCGTCCGCGATCTCCCGGCCGGCGCGCCTGATGACACGCAGGCACTCGTTGCGGGTGGTGGTGGCGAGCCAGCCGCCGAGCGCCTTGGGCTCGCGCAGCCGCGGCAGCGACTCGACGAGCCGCAGCCAGACGGTCTGTGCGACGTCGGCCGAGTCGGCCTCCGAGAGCCGATGACCGCGGGCGACGTGCCAGACGAGGCCCGCGTAGCGGTCGACGAGGGCGTTCCAGGCCTCGGAGTCACCGTCGGCGGCCGCGCGCACGAGGACGGCGACGTCCGGCTCCGCCACGGCTCCCCCTCCCACGTCGACGGACGGGTGGATCGCACCACGTCCCGCGGCGCCACGATATCGGTCATGGGGTGCCGTCCGTGGCGCCCGTCGGCGCCGACAGGTCCCGCAGCACGTCCGGCAGCACGTCCCTGACGGTCCGCCGCTCGTCCTCGGCGCGTCGGGCGACCTCGGCCGCGACCCGGGGGGTGGCGAACGACGTGCCGCTCCACGTCGCGAAGCCCTTGAAGCAGTCCGGGTCGATGTCGGCAGCCGGGGGTTCTGTGCCGTCGAAGGTGACGAAGCTGCTCTGCACCCGGTCACCGACGGCCCACGCGTCCACCCACTCACCGGTGTTGGAGAACGAGGCCGGCCCCGCACCGTCGGAGGTGAGGGCCCCGACCCCCACCACGTCGTCGAGGGCCGCCGGCCAGAAGACGCGGTTCATGCCCGCGTTGCCGGCGGCGGCGACCACGACCGTCTCGGGGCCGAGGGCGGCAAGAGCTGCCGACAGAAGGTCCGGCGGCTGGTCGTCCCAGGTGAACGCGCCCAGCGACAGGTTGACCACGTCGACCCGTCGCCCCGGCAACCGGTTCAGCTCGCCGACCCGCCAGATCGCAGTGAGCAGGTCGACCTCGTCGCAGAGCCCCCCGGAGCCGAGCACCCGACCCACCGTGATGCGGGCGTCCGGCGCGTGCCGGCGGACGATCCCCGCGACGAACGTGCCATGCCCCGCCTGGGCGTCGAGGTCGTAGTCGTTGTCCGCGTCGAGGACGTCGGTCACGTCGTCGTGGTCCAGCGCGTCCCACGCCTCCGGGGGGAACCAGGGATGCCTGGCGATCCCCGTGTCGAGAACGGCGACGCGGACCCTCCCCGGACGCCCGCGGGGTGCCTCCGAACCCGGCTCCACCGGTTCCGGCTTGGTGGCGGGCCCACCGCTGTAGGACGGCTCGCCACGGAACATGTGCACCGGGGACGCCAGCCGCGCGCCGCCCTCCGGCGAGAACGAGGTCGTGATGAGGTCCGGCACGTCGGCGTCGCCGCGGAGCCGGAACCGGGCCACACCGAGGTCCGGAATGTCCTCACGCCGGTCGACCCACCGGCGTACCGACTCCTCCACCCGGGAGACGTTGGCGGCCGGCACCAGCAACGCACCCCGGCGGATGATCGCCGAGTTGGAGAAGTCGTCTCCCAACGGCTGGAAGTCCGAGTGCCGCTCGACCAACCGGTCCAACCGCTCCTGGGGGGTGCTCATCGTCGGCCTCTCTTGTCCGTCGTCGTGACCTCGCAGTCTTCCCCGCCATCCCGCTCGGTGGCGACGTCCCGGCCACCCCCGTACACAGGCGCGTCCCCCCATCGCAGGGGAAACCGCGCGTCCCCCGGGACGCCGACACCGAGCAGTCCACCCACGACCCGGTCCAGGACCGGCAGGCCGCACCGGGCGCGCACGCCTACCCCGCGCTTCGTGCCTTCCACGGTGCGTCCCCCTCTGCCTGCCGGCCGCCCCGGAGGACCAGGTGCGGTGGAGTCGCAGACGCCTCTGGGTGGGGCGTCTCGCAGGGAGGAGGCGGTGGGCCCGGTGGCTGATACGTCCGGGCCGGGACGAGTCAGTCGCGGCGGCGGGTGCCGAACATGATGTCGTCCCAGGACGGTATGGCGGGGCGCCGTCCGGCCCGGGCGACCTGCCGCGCCGGCTGCTCGGGCGCGTCGGGCGGGCGACCGGGGTCGGCCTGGTGGTCGTAGACCTGGTCGGCGGGATCGGCGACAGCGGCTCGGCCGTCGCCGGCCACGGCGGGCACGCTGGCCAGCCGGCGCTGCCGGGCTGCAGGCGCCTCCTCGCCGCGTTGCGGTCGGGCCTCGTCGACCAGCCGACGCGACTCGTCGTCGGCGGGCGCCAGCACCCGTCCGCGCGGGTCGAACGACCACTGGGCGACGCGTTCCTTGCCGCCACCGAGGTAGGTCAGGTGCACGGTCCAGCGGTTGTCCTCGCACCGCCACGCGTCCCAGCGCACGGAGTCGGAGGCGACCGCCTCCTCGGCGAGCCGGGACTCGACGAGGACCCCGAGGGCGGGGGCGGAGCCGCCGCTGGCCCGCCGGGCCGGGGCGGCCTGGGCCAGCTCGACGACGTGCTCGCGCTCGGCCAGCACCGGTGCCGCGTAGCGCTCGATGCGGTCGACGGATGTCCCGGCCGCCGTCGCCACCTCCTCGGCGCTGTGGCCGGAGCGGACGCGAGCCTGGATCTCACGGGGGCTGAGCTGACTCTCCAAAGCGATCTCCAGCTGGCCGTGTCGTGGGTTGCCGGGGCGGGCGGGCTGGCCGGCGCGCAGGGCGCCCGCCAACCGCTCGTCGATGGGCACCCGGAACTGGTTGCTGTCGTCGTCCTCGAGCACGAGATGGGAGCGCTCCGGCGTGACGGCGACGAGTCGCAGGTCTGTCATCGGGAGCCTCCCGGTCGTTTTGCGGACCGACTTGGGCCGAGGCTATGGCGCGCGGCGCCGACAGCCGGGGAGGCGCGCCCGGCGATTCGTCGACATTCGGCGACGCCGCGGGACGGTCACACCCCCACCGGGCGGGCGTGGGCGTGCAGGTGGCGGTAGCCGGTCGCGCACACCACGACCGCCAGCGACCCGGAGCCGAGCGCGACGAGGAACGCCGTGCTGGCCCCCTCCGCGTCGACGATGCGACCGGCCAGCGAGGTGGCCAGCGAGAACCCGACGATCAGGCCGGTGGTGGCCCAGGTGAGGCCCTCGGTGAGCTTGCCCGGCGGCACCAGCCGCTCGGCCAGCGACATACCGCTGATCAGGGTCGGGGCGATGCCGACGCCGGCGACGAACAGGAAGGGTGCGAGGACGGCGAAGGTGTCGATGAGGGGCAGCACCGACACGGTGGTGGTCATCACCGCGGCACCGAGGAGCACCCGGCGGGGCAGGGGGATCTGCCAGTGGACCGCGCCGAAGAGGATGCCGGAGATCATGCTGCCGCCGGCGTAGCAGGCCAGCAACGGGCCGGCCAGACCGGCCCGGCCGTGACCGTCGGCGAACGCGACCGCGCTGATCTCGACGCTCCCGAACACCCCGCCGACGAAGAACATCACGATGCACAGCACCGGCATGCCGGCGGTCAGGAGCGCGGACCGGCCGCCGTGCTCGTGTGCGGGGGCGGGCGGCGGCTCGGACACCCGGTGCAGCACCAGGGCCGCGGTGCCGATCGACACCAGGGCCGCCGCGGTCAGCAGCCCCGCCTGGGTGGTGATCTGCGTGGCGAGCACGGTGACGAGCAGGGGGCCGACCACGAAGATGAGCTCGTCGATCACCGACTCGTAGGAGTAGGCCGTCTGCAGGGTCCGGCCCGGGCCGAGGACGTAGCCCCAGCGGGCCCGTACCAGCGAGCCGACCGAGGGCGCGAAGACGGCCGAGCCGGCCGCGCTCGCGAACCAGGTCCAGGTCGGTGTGCCGGCGCTGACGGCCCAGATGAAGACCACCAGCAGCACGACGTGGAGGGCGACGCAGGGGACCAGCACGGTCCGCTGGCCGAGCCGGTCCACGAACCGAGCGATCAGCGGCGCCGCCAGCGCGTTGACCAGCGCGAAGGTCGCGGACACGGCGCCGGCCACGGCGTAGCGCCCGGTCTGGCCCTCGACGAGCAGCACGATCCCCAGTCCCCACATCGCAATGGGCAGCCGGGCGACGAAGGCGGCCGCCGAGAACCGGAGGCCGCCGGGCGTCGAGAGCAGGTCGACATACGGGCGCAGCACGGGTGGTCACGGTACGGGACGGAGCGCGTACCGCGCCTGCGAGTATGCGCGGGTGAGACCCGAGGCCCGGACGGATCCATACGACGCGCTGCTGCTCGTGTCCTTCGGTGGCCCGGAGGGCCCGGACGACGTGCTGCCGTTCCTGGAGAACGTGACCCGCGGCCGGGGCGTCCCTCCGGAACGGCTGGCGGATGTGGGCGAGCACTACCTCGCGTTCGGCGGGGTGAGCCCGATCAACGCCCAGAACCGGAGGCTGGTCACGGCGCTCGGGGCCGACCTCCGCGGGCACGGCCTCGACCTGCCGGTCTACTGGGGGAACCGCAACTGGGCCCCCTACCTGACCGACACGTTCCGGGAGATGGCCGATGACGGGGTACGCCGGGTGCTGGCCCTGCTGACGTCGGCCTACTCGTCGTACCCGGGTTGCCGGCTCTACCGCGAGAACCTCGCGGAGGCGGCCGCGCCGCTGGAGGGTCGGGCACCCGTCGTCGACAGGCTGCGGCACTACTTCAACCACCCCGGGTTCGTCGAGCCGATGGTGGCGCACACGGTCGCCGCGCTGGGCGAGCTGCCGGAACGGGCCCGCGACGGGGCCCGGCTGGTGTTCGTCACCCACTCGATCCCGGTCACGACGGCCGACATGAGCGGGCCGGGCGGCGGGGCCTACGTCGCGCAGCACCAGGACCTGGCTCGACTGGTGGCCGGCGGGGTGGCGGCCGCGACCGGGAGCGACCGCAGACTGTCGCTGGCCTACTGCAGCCGCAGCGGGCCGCCGTCGCAGCCGTGGCTGGAGCCCGACGTCAACGCCCACCTCGCCGACCTGGCCGCGGCCGCTGCGCCCGGGGTGGTGCTGGTGCCGATCGGCTTCGTGTCCGACCACATGGAGGTCCGCTACGACCTGGACACCGAGGCCGCCCGCACGGCGTCGCGGCTCGGGCTGCCGTGCGCCAGGGCGGCGACGGTGGGGACCGCGCCGGCGTTCGTGGCGGCGGTGCGCGAGCTGGTGCTGGAGCGGGCGGCCCTCGTGCGGGGCCAGGCGCCGGTACGCCGGGCGCTGGGCGAGCTGGGTGCCAGCCACGACATCTGCCCGGCCGGCTGCTGCCCGAACCCGCGCGACCCCGACCGCCCCGCCCTCTGCGGCACCTGATCCCCCCGTTTCCTTGCGTTGATCATGCGCAAGTGGTCGGGCAGAGCGACCACTTGCGCATGATC